>DASQDN010000546.1:0-11821 GCA_035634155.1 Bryobacteraceae bacterium
CCAGCGCCGCCGGTGACCAGAATCTTTGTCATAAGTGTCTAGATTTAGAGTAACTGTCGGGGGTCAACGTTTCGCGACGTAAACAATGGACATCTTTGTCTGCCCTGCGACATCGTAGTTGTCAAGGCCGAAGGCCCTAAAGCGGCTTACTGCTAAGTCAGGATTGAGCACGCCGAGCCCATCCACGATGATTTCGGGGCGCCGTCCGGATGCGAGTGCTTCCGCATTTGGGCGGGCCAAGTCTGCCGCCGTAGGTTTCGAAGTGAAAAGATGGCGATCCGCGAGCACGCCGTTGAGCGGCTGCGAGTCCAGGAAGCGCGTGGCTGCGGGGAGGCCCGAAAACACATACACGTCGGGCCGGTACCCCCACACGAGCAGTTGATCACCGGGGCGGGAGGCGCGGGTCGCGATGGCAGCGGCCTCGCGACTATCCTGCATCATCGCGAGATCCGTCCATTGCCGGTCACCCGTGGCAAGATTCAGATACCTGGGTCCGAAGCGCGCGACCGGGATTAGAATCGTCAGCAGCACAATGGCCCGCCACGCCTGCGGCAGACCCATCAAGCCCCAAATGCCTGCGTAGAGCATCGGGGGAAGCAGCAGGAAATAGTAGCGTGGGAAGAATCGCCAGCCCGCGCAAACGGCGATCAGGCAAAGCAGCATCCACAGCAGCACTCGCCTGGGCCGTTCCCGCCAGATCCAGACCGCTGCCCCAGTGACGAGAGTGGCGTGGAATCCGGCCCAGTTCATAGTGCGGATCAAACCTTCCTTCCAGGGTTGAGCGACGAAAGGATCCGCCGAGTACCGCATTCCCCAAATCCAAACCTGGGTCCAGTAATCGCCAAGCGCGCCCAGCCAAGCCAGCGCGCCAATCGCAAGCACGTTCGGAATTGCGGCTCCAAGAATGAACTCTACCCGCGGGGCCCAAAGCAGGCACGCAGCCAGGATGAATGCTGCCTTCGTATTGACGAGCATCGCCAAACCGCCTGCGAGTCCCGCTGCGAGCGCCTGTCCGCGCATTGCGAGGAAAACAGCCAATAAGTGCAGGGGTACGGACAATAGATCGGGCGCCAATGCCATCACGGAGGAGGGAATGCCGAAGGTGAGGTAGACCGCAAGCAGCGCTGCCGCCAGGCGGGGCTCGACGCGCGTTTGCGGATACGGAAAGAATCGCCAGGCCGTCCAGCACGTGAACAGCACGAACGCGCTCGACAGGAGCCGCAGCGGCCAACCCATCTGCGCTCCGCAAAGAAGATAAAACAGCGCGTACAAAGGCGGTTTGTCGAACCAGATGTCGCGATACAGGAGTTTGCCGCGCAGCACTTCCGCCGCCGCGGCCATGGGATACGCTTCCTCAACCCAAAGCAGATCGAGGTGGCACAGGCGAGCGCCGGTTGCTAGCACCGCAATGGCGCAGACCGCCGCCGCAACGCGCATCAATCCGTCTTCTTGAGCAGGCGCTCAACGGTCTGCCGGAACTCCGCGCCGTAAACCGGATCCGCCAGCGCGAACTCCACGAAAGTTTCGAAGTAGCTGGGAAAGTTGCCGATATCGTAACGCTTCTCGTTCGGCGGGAGCTTCACAGCGAACACCCGCCTGCCTTCTTCGCAAAGCGTCTGGATCGCGTCGGTCAACTGGATCTCACCGCGCTTATCGGGGGTAACGCCGCGAATCATGTCGAAAATCAAAGGCGAAAATACGTAGCGACCAGCGATGGCGAGATTGCTGGGAGCCTCCCCCGGCTTGGGCTTCTCCACCAGATTCAACACGCGCAAGTAACCTTGTGCTTCGTTATCGACCCGCACGATGCCGTAGTGCATCGTTTCTTCCATCGGAACTTCCTCGACGGCGATGACGCAGCTTGCATGCTTGCTCTCAAACAGTTCGACCATACGCGAGATGGCTCGGGATTGGGCATTCAAACCGACGATGGAATCTCCCAGCGCGACCACGAATGGCTGCTCACCTGCAAAGCTCTCCCCGCATAAGATCGCATCGCCCAGTCCCCTCTGGACCCGCTGCCGGGTATAGAAGAAATGCGCCTGGAGCTCTTCCAGGTTGACGGCGTCCAGCAACTCGGTCTTGTTGGAATCCTTCAACATGCGCATCAATTCCGGTTCGCTGTCGAAGTGGTTCTCAATCGAGGTTTTGGCGCGCGAGGTGACAAACAGGATCTGCGACAAACCGTTGGCGACCAGTTCTTCCGCCACATATTGCACGATCGGCTTGCGCGCAACCGTCAACATTTCTTTCGGCTGGGATTTGGTGGCGGGCAACAGCCGGGTCCCAAACCCGGCGACGGGAACAATTGCGCTGCGAATCACTCTAACTGACTATATAACGGTCGCTGCTGCGCTTGACTTTTGAGCGGCCAGTATTCTACTGTGAACATTCGACTTGGCCACGCTGCAGGCTTTGCGAAAAGACCTATGGCAGATCACCAGAGCGGCGCAGGCGGAGGCGTGCATACGGTCTTCGAATCGACACTCGACAGCGTTGACACGGCCGAGAACCTGGCACTTGAGATCGCGGGAAAATCCGGCTTTCAGGAAGAAGACCTGCACAAGATCGGCATGGCGGTTCGGGAAGCGATGGTGAATGCCGTCGTCCATGGAAACCGGTATAACTTAAAGAAGAAAGTTCACTACAGCGTAAACTGCGTTGACGAGCGGTTGAGCATCACCATCGTCGATGAGGGCGAGGGGTTCGAAGCAGCGGAGTTGCCAGATCCGTTGTCGGAAGAAAACCTGCTGCGCCAGTCGGGTCGTGGATTGCTACTGATCAAGGCCTTCGTCGACGAGTTCGCAATGCGGAAAGCGCCGCCGATGGGGACAGAAGTGCGTATGGTGTTCCATCGCACAGAGGCGACTTAAGAAGAGAGCAGGAGGTTGAGCGTGAGCGTAAAGTTAACGACCCGCCAGGTCGGGGATGTCACAGTCATCGATGCCGCTGGGCGAATCACATTGGGAGAAGGATCCAGCGTTTTCCGGGACACGGTGCGCGAGCTTTCCGCTAATGGGAATCGCAAGCTGCTTGTGAATCTGGGTGACGTCACTTATATCGATAGCTCTGGGATCGGTGAGATGGTTTCCGGCTTCACCACCATTACCAATCAGGGCGGCCAGTTGAAGTTGCTGAACCTGACCAAGCGGGTCAGGGATCTGCTGCAGATCACGAAGCTCTACACGGTGTTCGAGGTCTTCGACGATGAAGCCGCCGCCGTACGCAGCTTCTCCTAGTTCTAGCCCGGTGGCCGGCTATTGCCTAAGCGTAGCCGGCTAAGTTTCTCTGAGAACTCCTCCCGCGTGAAATTACTTTAAAGCAGAGTCGAAGCTGAACGATAAGTTTCTATAGAGAGCGCGTTCAGCTCCTTTGCCAATGCCAGTTAAACCCAAGATTTCTATCCTCCTAGCGGAAGAGCTTGCCCTTGTCCGCGAAGGCATCGCCGGGCTGTGCGAAGCCAGCGGCTCGTTCCAAGTCGCTGGTCAGTGCGCAGACGGGGCCGCCGCCCTGGAACTGCTTCAAACCTTTCAGCCTGATATCGCGGTAATCGATTTCAACATCCCGCGCATCTTCAGCCTGGAACTGGTCCGCCGGATCAAAGCCAGTGGCGGGCACACCCGGTTCCTGATCCTGGCTGCCAAGGGGGATCGCAAGATGGCGCTGGAGGCTCTCCGGAGCGGCGCGAATGGGTTCGTTTTGAAGTCGGCCAATACGGATCATCTGTTGGAAGCGCTTCAGCAGGTGGCTGCAGGCAGCATATACGTCTCGCCGGAGTTGCAGTTCGAGCGCATCTTCCTGACACCTCGGCGCGCCACCCCGGCCGATCCGCTCGAAACCCTCAGCTCGCGTGAGTATCAGGTCTTCCAATTGATTATTGAAGGCATCCGCGCGAAGGAAATCGCTTCACGCTTGAGCCTCAGTCCCAAGACGGTGGACACGTATCGCGCCAGCCTGATGCGCAAACTCGACATCCACGACGTTCCGGGTCTGGTCAAGTTCGCGATTCAACGGGACTTAACCTCGGTAGCCTAATACGGCCCGCTACTGGTACGATGGTAGTTTCCCATTGAGGCTTTTTAGTGGATACTGCACATCGTAGAGAACTCAAGCACGACAAATTTGTTGAGAAGGTCGGCCACAGCGTTGAATACGCTGCCGAGCACCGCTCGCAGGTCATCAAATACGGCATCGCTGGCCTGGCGGCGATCCTGATTGCCGCAGGCGCGTACTGGTACATCAATCAACAGCGGGATGTCCGACAGGCCGCTCTCCGGGATGCGATGGCTGCGTTCGAAGCGGGTATCGGAGAACCCAACCAGTTCGTCCGCTCCTTCCGCAATCAGGATGAGAAGGACAAGGCCGTGGTGAAAGAGCTCGGCGATGTAGCCAACAAGTACAGCGGAAAAGAAGAAGGCAACATCGCGCGCTACTTCCTTGGTCTGCACTACGCCGATAAGGGCAACCTGACCGAAGCGGAGAAGAACTTGAAGACCGTAGCGGATTCAGGCTCGGACGCCTACGCCTCGCAAGCCAAGCTTTCGCTGGCGCAGGTGTACGACTCGCTGGGACGCCAGGGAGACGCCGAGAAGCTTCTGCGTTCGCTCATCGACGATCCGACGGTCCTGGTTTCCAAGGAACAGGCGACGATTACGCTTGCGCGTCTTCTCGCGAAGAAGAATCCGGCCGAAGCTCGAAAGCTTCTGGAACCGCTGCGTGCGGAACGTGGTCCGGTTAGCCGTGCCGCCATCACCCTGCTGGGCGAAATTCCGGCTGCCCGCTAAGCGCGAATCTCGTGAACGGGCCAGCCCTGTCCGACCTTCGGTTCGGCGTCGAGCATTCCCAGGGCCGCCGCTATCCGGAGCTGTCTCATCCGTACCGAAATGAGTTCCAACGCGATCGCGACCGCGTTGTGCACGCACGCGCGTTCCGCCGGTTGGAAGATAAGACACAGGTCTTCACCCCCGGCCTCCACGATCACTTTCGCAATCGCCTCACCCATACCATCGAAGTCGTCCAAATTGCTCGCACGTTAACCCACGCGCTCGGCCTCAATCAGGATCTGGCCGAGGCTCTGGCCCTGGCTCACGATATTGGCCACCCGCCATTCGCCCATTCGGGAGAAGAAGAGCTCGATCGCCAGATGCAGCGGTTCGGAGAACGGTTTGACCACAACCTGCACTCGTTACGCATTGTGGAGCACTTCGAGCAGCGCTACGCTCGCTTTCCTGGCTTGAATCTTACGTTCGAGGTCCGTGAGGGCATCGTTAAACATTCGCGAGACTTCGAGGCCGGGGAGTTTCCGGAACTCGACGAGTATCGCCCTGGTGAGCGCCCGCCGCTCGAGGCGCAGTTGATCGATCTGGCCGACGAGATTGCCTACAACACCGCCGATCTTGATGATGGATTCTCGGCAGGTATGTTTACGATTGACCAGGTGGTCGAGGAAGTTCCCCATTACCGCGAGCTTTGGGAATCGGTGGACACGCAATTTGCCGCAGCTGATGAGCGCCTGCGATTCAACGAAGCTTTACGAATGCTCATTGATTGGCTCGTCAGCGGGCTCCTTGACGGGACCATGACTGCTGTCCGTGAGGCTGGTACCGTTACGATCGACGATGTGCGCCGCCACGGTGAGCGTCTGGTACGATTCGCCGAGGGCGCCGGCGAGACAAATTCCGCGTTGAAGCAGTTCCTTCGCAAGCAGGTGTACTACACGCCACCACTCGTGGAGGAACGGAAACAATCGTCACGCCGCATCGCCGAACTGTTCCAATACTTCCTTGATAACCCGGCCGCGTTCGGTCAAAGGGACGAGGCCGCGCCGGCTCATCGCGTGATTTGCGACTACATAGCTGGAATGACGGACGGTTTCTTCCGACGGACCTATGCCGAGTTGCTCGGGACCTGATTCACGGCCGCGCACATCGCCCCGACGATGTTTTTCAGCGGAAGAACGGACTGGACCGCTCCCATTCGCACCGCTTCACGCGGCATTCCGTAAACTACACACGTGCTTTCGTCCTGCGCGATAGTTGTCGCTCCGGCCTGCCTCATAGCGAGCAGCCCGGCGGCCCCGTCGGCGCCCATTCCCGTCAAGAGCACCCCGATCGCTTGCGGCCCGAACACACTTGCCATAGATCGGAACAGCACATCGACAGATGGCCGCTGATGGCACACCGGAGCCTCCGATGTAATCGCCACTTTCAGAACGCCTCCGGAACGGTAGACGGACATATGGCGATCGCCGGGCGCGATCAAGGCCGTTCCTGGCTCCACCCGGCGCCCATCTTCCGCCTCAAAAACGCGGATCTTACATGCTGCGTTCAACCGTTCGGCGAACGTACGGGAGAAGATAGCCGGGATATGCTGCACCACCAGAATCGGAGGACTCAGCGCAGGCATTTCCGTCAACACGGTATAGAGCGCTTCAGTCCCGCCGGTGGACGCTCCCATCGCAATGGCGGGCAGTTTTGGAGCGGCAGCAGGCGCCGGAGCCAGGAGATTCGGCTTGCGGTGCTTGATCTCCCAGGCCGCGCGAACCTTCTTGGGTAAGACGGATCGCAAGTCGGCCACCGAGAATGGACCTCCAGGCTTGGGAACTACCTCGGCAGCGCCGGCTTGCATCGCCCGCAAGGATGCAGTGTCGTCCGTGCGATTGAGCGCCGTGACCACTACCACCGATACTGCCGTCTCGGATCGGAGCGTCTTCAGGAAAGTGATCCCATCCATACGCGGCATGTCTAAATCCAGCGTGATCACGTCAGGCCGGCACTGTGCGATCCGTTCATGGGCGACGATCGGATCGGGCGCGGTCCCCACCACATCGATGTCGGGACACGAGGCCAAGACATCCGAGAGGATGCTACGGACAATCGCGGAGTCGTCCACAATCAGGACACGGATGCGTTGCTGACTCATAGTGCCGCGTCGGTCACTGACACCAGAACCTCTCCTGACTCGAGAGAGAAGGCTTGCTCGTATGAGGATCCGGCCGGTGCTGCGCCCGCTGGCAGCGGTTCCGCCGGCGAAAGCCAGAAGTTGCCGCTCGGGGCCATGCGGCTGAGCATCCCTCCGCACACCACGTTCGTAATTTCGTTCAGCAGTTCCTCTACGCGGCTGTCCGGAAGCGATGGTTCCGGTTCCCCGTAGAAGTTCTCCGCCAGCGTCCGAGCGGCGGCCGCATTCACTTTCAGGCAGACCTGACCCGACCAGTCGCCGTGGAACGAGATGATCCGGGCTAGCGCCGGCTGCAGGTCGATGTGCGACTCAACCAGCGGTTCGGCGGCGCAGAAGCACATCAACTCAAAGGTGTCTATGACCGAGCGGCGGAGAGAATCCGGCACTCGCCCCCAGTTAATCTCGGGGGACATTGCCCGCCTCCATGACATTGTTCACGATGGTACGCACCTGCTCAGGTGTGAAAGGCTTTCGAAGGAAGCCACTGGCGCCCAGCCGCAGCACGCGCTCGACACGTGAAGTGGTGGAATCCGTGGAAATTACAATAACGCACGGATGCGCCGTTCGGCTGTCGCTGTTGCTCAGCGCCGCAAGAAATTGCTCTCCGTTCATCTCGGGCATGTTCACATCGCAAAGCACAAGATCAACCCATCTGGCATGCAAACACTCGAGCGCCTCGCGCCCGTTCCCCGCTTCGAGTACACATTGAATATTCAGCCCCGACACGTCCAGCACGCGTCGCAAAAATAGCCGCATGGCCGGCGAGTCATCTACCAGTAGAGCCGTCATTGTTGCCGCTCCTGCCGCTTAAAGCTACCGGCGGAAAGCTCCATATCCGGCAGCGAACCCTCTTTCACCCACACCTTCCCCGTTGCGAGTTCGAGCCGCACATTGCGCCAGCAATCACCGCCGATCGCCTCGCCCTGCAACAATAAACCCGCTTTCCAAAGCACCCTGCGCAGGCTTAAATGATTGCGTCGACCCACGTCAAACATTGCGGCGTCTTTCACGACACTTGCCCCGCCCGCGGCATATACGCGAAGCCTGCGTTTGACGGCGCCGCTGCGTACACAACGGTCAATCAACTCCGGAATGCCGGTGTCCGCGCACACGAAAGGGTTATCTCGCCCGCGTCCGGCGTCAGCGGTTTGTTCAGGCAGTAGGAAGTGCAGCAGTCCACCCACTCTGGCTATAGGATCGTAAGCAGTCACCGCGATACAGGATCCCAAGGCATAGGCCGTGAAGGAATCGTTGATGTCGGCAGACACGCCGCAGTCGGCCACGCCCACCAGTCTGGTCGCCAGTCGGTAACTTTCCGTCACAGTGGTTTCCGATACACAGCCGGTCGAACATATCGAAGCGACTGCGAGACGCCGCTCAAACTTTCCGAGTGCCCTACGAACAGATACCCGCCAGGCTCCAATTGCGCCGCGAGTCGCTCCACCAGATCGATCTGCGTGGCGTGATTGAAATAGATCATTACATTGCGACAGAAGATGATCGGAAAAGGTCCCATCGGCGGAAGAGGCTCAATCAGGTTGACGCGGTGGAAAGAGGCCCGCGCGCGGATCGCGCCTTTGACTTGCAAGAGCCCAGCCGCTTCGGCAGGTCGGTCGAAGAATCGCGACACCCATTCGCGGGGCAGCGACGCGGCTCTTTCTTCCGAATACGCACCGCGCTTGGCAGCGGCGAGCGCGCGAGTGGATATATCTGACCCGACCACACGTACCTCCGGCCCCCCGTTCCGGTCCGTCGCTACCGTACCCGCGAACAGCAGGCTGTAGGGTTCCTCGCCCGTGGAACTCGCCGCCGACCAGATATCCACACGTTGCCGCCGGGCGTAATCGCGCGTCAGGAGTTCGCGAACGAAGTCGAAATGAGCCGGCTCGCGCATGAAACCGGTGTGGTTCGTCGTCAGCGCATCTATCAGGACTGAAAGCATTGCTCCCGATCGGTCGGCGCACACCTGCTCGTAGTACTGGCGGAAGCTCCGAAAGCCGCCAGCCTTCAGATGCTTTCCAAGTCGCACAGCCACGAGTCGTTCTTTCCCCGATCGAAGATCAAGGCCAAACGACTTGGCGGCCAGATTCCGGATCAGTTCGAACTCGGCTGGCCGGAGGTCCGGGATGTCGGTTACCGTGCTCGACATTGGTGACGTCCCGCAAACAGCGTCGGCAAATCGAGGATCAATCCAACTCGCCCATCGCCCAGAATCGCTCCCCCAGCTACTCCCGAGACATTGCGGAAGGCGTTGCCAAGAGTCTTGATCACCACCTCCTGCTTGCCGATCAGTTCGTCCACCATGATGCAGAAAGTATTTCCGTCGCTTTCCGCCGTGACAAAGACAGCCGTGGTCGGGTCGGTGGTCCTAGGTTGAATGCCGAACCGTTCATAAAGGCGCATTACCGGAAGCAGGCGATCGCGAACCGAAGCCACCTCTGCTTTGCCTTCGACCGTGCTGACCTGACCTGCTGTCGGACGGAACAGTTCTTTAACGGAAGTCAGCGGAAGGATGTAACGTTCACTTCCGGTCTCGACCACCAGTCCGTCAATAATCGCCAGCGTCAGGGGAACACGCAGCGAGAAAGTGGCGCCCTTGCCCGTGACCGAGGTCAACTCGACACTGCCGCGCAGCTTCTGAATCTGCTTGCGAACCACGTCCATGCCAACGCCGCGGCCTGATACCTCACTAACCTTCTCCGCCGTTGAGAAGCCAGGCTGAAAAATCAGGTTGTCGCATTCGGCGTCGCTTAGCTGGGCATTTGGGGCAACAAGTCCTCGCTCCCGTGCCCGCGCGAGCACCTTCTGCCGGTTCACTCCGCGGCCGTCGTCCGACACTTCAATTTCGATGTAGCCCGCGCTGTGATGCGCTCGGAGAAACACAACGGCTGTCGGATCCTTCCCGGATGCGGCGCGCTCCGCGGGAGTCTCGATGCCGTGGTCCGCAGCATTGCGGATCATGTGCATCATTGGGTCCGCTAACTCTTCCACGATGTTGCGATCCAGCTCGACATCGTCGCCCTCGGTTTCAACTCGAATCTGCTTGCCGAATTTCCGGCTGAGGTCACGTACCAGCCGAACCATCTTCTGGAACAATCCGCTTACCGGCACCATACGCATAGCCATAGCGGTGCGCTGTACCTCATCGGTCATACGCGCCAGTTGCGCCAGGTTGCGCTCCAGACGACCGTTCCCTTCTACCTTCAGGTCCGGGTCGTGGCGGACCATCGACTGCGCGATTACCATCTCACCGACCATATCGACCAGGTAGTCCAGCTTCTCCGTATCGACTTTCACGAAGCGCGCCGCGACAAGCTGCCGGCCACTGTCCGGCGTAGCTTCGGCGTTGCTCTGCGTTGCCTCAACGGCCGGCGCTTGCGCCGCCACGGATCCAGGATTAGTCGCGATGGCTTGAACTCTGGCGATCAAACGTTCATCGGGGGCCGGGTAGGCCAGTCGGCTTTCGGCGGGCGCTTCCAGCACGGTAATCCAACGGCTGATGTAGTCCTTGCATTCGAGGACAATGTCGATCGCATGCCGGCTCAATGACAGCTTGGAGTTTCGAGCCAGGTCGAGCAGTGTCTCGACCTCATGAGATAAACCTTGAATCGCTTCGAATCCGAGAAATCCGGCCAGACCTTTGATCGTATGAAAGCTACGGAACAGCGAATGGATCGCTTCCAGATTGCCTGCGTCGCCATCGAGCACCAGAGCGTGCTGTTCAATGGCCAACAGATGCTCGCGGCATTCTGCGACGAAGTCGCGAATCAGCTCGGGGTCGTCCGCGAGGTTGAATGCGTTTGACTCTGGTTCGCAGGAAGACGACGGCAGCTCCGCCCTCAGCTTTTCGATAGCCTGTGCCAACTCTAGGCGGGCCTCCTCAGCGGCAACCCATTCCGGCGCGTTTCGCAGCGCATCGGCCGCACTGTCCGCCGCGGCGGCCAAGTCACCGCAGCCAGACGACTCGGCGTAACGAGCCAGCGCTGTCAACGAGGCGGCCCAGCGGTCCGGGTCGGCCGCATTTGTCGGAAGCGTCAGTTCGAGAGCAAGCTCATCCAAACGGCGGGCAAGCTCATCTGCGATCCCCGGATTGGGTTGCGTGGCCATATCGTTCCTTTGCCTCGTCGTTAACTTGCCAGCGCGGTAAGAGCCGACAGGTCCGCCGTAGCCAACACTTCGTCAATGTCGAGCAGGATCTTAACCCCGTCCTCCATCTTTGCCATTCCGAGCAGATACGGTGTCTCGACGCCAATGCCGAAGTTCGGCGTGTCTTGAATGTCGGACTCCTGCAGCATCATCACTTCGTTTACGTTGTCGACAATGAGCCCCATTGGACCGCAGCCGGAGCGCGACAATTCAACGACAACGATGCAGGTCAGCTGATCGTATTCTTTCGTCGGCAGCGCGAAACGCAGGCGAAGGTCAATGACAGGGATTACCTTGCCGCGCAAGTTGATGACGCCCTTCAGTTCGGGCGGGGTTTCCGGTACAGTCGTAATGTGCTGCAGCTTGACGATCTCGCGTACCTTGATCACCTGGATCGCGTATTCCTCGGAAGCCAGATGAAAGCTCAGGTATTTGCCTGCGCGCGTATCGGTCGAGGTCGTCTTGCGGGTTGATGGAGCAGCTTTGGTGGTTACGTTCATGGCGCTTCCCTCTTACATCTGAACCGCGGAGGCGTTTTCCGTCAGGCCGACACGCAGCCGCGCTCCACTCTTTTGTTCGGCCAGACACAACTGCACTTCCAGCCGTTCGCCCTCGCAATCGAAGGGCACCACCGTCCATTCCTGCTTACCAACAGCGCGCGATGAAAAGTTACGCCCATATATGACGGTCGGAATGCTCAGGCCCATGGGTCCGA
>DASQDN010000547.1:0-2044 GCA_035634155.1 Bryobacteraceae bacterium
GCCCCATGGGGGCAATTTTTATCGATCCGAAGATCAAGCGCGCCACCATCAATCGCGATGAGTGCGTCGAGTGCTATTCCTGCTACAACGGTCTCAGCCAGGAGCATCTGAATCCGACGGCCGTTCGCACCATGCGCAAGCTGTTTCAAATGATGCGCCTGCGCTTTGATCCCGAGCCCGACGTATGCCCGACTGCGGCATTTGAGCCGGACGAACTCGTTTGGCCTCGCGTCGTTCGCCGCGCGTTTTCTGATCCTCGCGTGCCGCATGAATCCACAGGAGTGGAGGGGCGGGGTACCGAGGAAGTGAAGACCAACGACGTTTCCGGCCGGGTAAAGGTGGGCGAGGTCGGATTTACGATTGAGTTTGGCCGGCCCGGCGTGGGCGTATGGTTCCGCGATATCCAGAAGGCTTGCTGGGCACTCGCGCGAGCAGGTGTCACTTTCGAAAAGAAAAACCCAATCACGTCCCTGATGTCGGACGTGAGTACCGGCACACTCCGCGAAGACATCCTGAACGAGAAGCTCATGTCGGCGATCGTGGAGATTAAGGTTCCCGTTTCGCGCACCGAAGAAATCGTTCGGCTTGTTTGGGACATCGAGAAGCAGGTGGATACGGTAGTCGCCCTTGGTGTGGGAACCCGCTGTGCTGAAGATGGCGATGAGACCGTCGTCGCGCCTGTTCTGGAGCGCCTCGGCTATACGTTGGCGCGTGCTAAGACCAACACGGGCCTGGGGCGCATCACCAACATCGTCGAGAGCGCAAAGCCGGAAGTCGCGGGAGCAGCACGATGACCAACACCCTTCACCGCTTTGGAAGCGCGGACAGCTTCCACGATGATTACGTCATTTTCGCCATCGCGAGTCGCGGCAAGAATGAGCAGGGGGCGCTCGAAAAGCTCAAGGAATTCCTCCGGCTCGCACTGCAGTTCGGTCCCGTTAATCTGGGCGATGCGCGGCACGGTGGAGCTCTCCGGCCATGCAAGAACATGACGCCGCTTTCGCATTGGGACCGCGACACGACTCCCGATTTTCAGGCAGTCATCGACGGCTTCGATCACATCACCACGGCTGCCGCGGTCTTCGATAGTCGCGAAAAAGCCGAAGACTTCCTGAAGGCCGTGAAAGAACGCGACTTCGGACTCAGTATCAACATTTCCACCAGCGTTGACGGAGCTGACCAGTGTTGTCATGCAGCCGGGATCGCTCGTCACAGCGTGGGCTACTCACTCGGCTTTGAAGGCAAGACTGAGCATCTGCCCAATAGTCATGTGCTCACCCTGTCCACGATGTGTGGTCATGGCATGGTGGCCAGCTCACTTGCCAAGAAGATGATCGACTGGGTGAAGGAAGGCCGCCGTACGCCTGAGGAAGCGGCCAGCTACCTGACTCGCTTCTGTTCCTGCGGTGTCTACAACCCGGTACGCGCGGCACGAGTCCTGGAAGAGGCAAGAGTCAGCACCAAGTAAGCGGAGTATCTCCATGGCACGAAACTCCACACCCGGCGCCGCCGCGGTGGCGGCTAAGAGGGCTTCGGTGGAAGGTGTCGCCACACGGATTCGCTACCGAGTGCTGATGCTGACGTTCATTCTGGCGTTCATCATGTACCTGGATCGCGTGTGCATGGGCATCGCCGCGCCCACCATCATGCGCGAGTTCAACCTGGACAAGATCACCATGGGATGGAGCGTTTCGGCCTTCAATTGGGCGTACGCGATGTTCCAGATTCCCGGCGGCTGGATGGCGGACCGCTTCGGGCCGCGTATCGTTCTCGCGGTAGCTTTGACGTGGTGGTCCGTGTTCACGGCAGCGACTGGCTTGGCCTATAACGCCATGTCTCTTGCTGTCACTCGCTTCTTTTTCGGAGCGGGCGAAGCTTCTGCATTCCCCGCAAGCTCCCGAGCCATCGTGCGCTGGCTGCCGATGGAACGCCGCGCTTTCGGCCAAGGGTTTCAGCACTCCGGGTCGCGCCTGGGGGCCGCGCTTGCGCCGCCGATCGTCGTGTTCCTCATGGCGCAATGGGGTTGGCAGGCCATGTTCGGCGT
>DASQDN010000548.1:0-16176 GCA_035634155.1 Bryobacteraceae bacterium
TTGTTTCAAACGACTTAAGGCCAAGACGGTGCGGAAACTTTTCAATAGTGAATGAGTCTTCATTGTGGAGACGCACTCACGATTGTGGCGAGTGCGCTCGTCGTAATTGGAGGCTGGAGAGCATGCAAATCCTACAGGCGAGAAAGCCGAATACAAACGTCGGAGAAGCGGAGCGCTGGCTGTCTCTGATCGGTGGCAGTTCCCTGGTGGCATACGGTCTGGCGCGGCGAAACTCAGCCGGTTTTGGGTTGGCGGCGCTCGGTGGAAGCTTGCTTTGGCGCGGCGCAACGGGCCACTGCCCGATGTACCAAACGCTGGGTGTTAACACGAGCGAGCGTGGGTATGCCAAGGGCACTGGTTCCCGCGCGGGAGTCCCTTACGAACTCGGCATCAGAGTGGATCATGAGATCACAATCAACAAGCCCATTGGCGACTTGTATGCGTTCTGGCGTGACCTCTGCAATCTGCCGAAGTTCATGGATCACCTGCAGACAGTGAAGGTGATAAACGACCGCGTATCGCGTTGGACGGCTAAGGGACCGGCGGGCATCAACGTGGAATGGGACGCCGAAATCGTAAACGATATCCCTGAGAAGGTGATCGGCTGGCGATCCCTGGAAGGCTCCGACGTGGACAACGGCGGCTCGGTTCGCTTTGATTCGCTCGGCGCCAATAGCACGCTGGTGCGCGTTTCCCTGCAGTACAATCCGCCTGCGGGCCAGCTCGGCGAATGGGTGGCTCGGCTGTTCGGCGAGGATCCCAAGAAGACGATTGCTGAAGATCTGCAGCGCTTCAAGGAACTGATGGAAACCGGCAACGTGATTACGAAGGCTTCGAAGAAGCGCCGGGTCGGTGTAAAAGCCAACGCTCGATATAGCGGCTCTTCGGGCAAACAATGGGAACGGGATGCCGTCACCTCCTCTTCCGAGGAATCTTTCCCTGCGAGCGATCCGCCGTCCTGGACACCGGAAACGCTCTAAGCTAATCTCGTCACCATAAACTGCGGCCAGGGCGAATCAACGCTCTGGCCTTTTTCTGCTTGCTACTCGGCGATCGGGAACAAATGAAAAAGGCGCTCGTCTATTGCGAGCGCCGTAAGAGGATTGAGCCAGTTGATGGATCTTCCCGCTTCTAGCGGGAATGGTGATGAATCTCTTGTTTGTTGTCGACGCGTCCACGCGCCATCGGCTTCTCGGTGCGGGCAAAGTCAGCCCGAGCTTCACCTGTTGTCGAAATGTCGCTCGCGCCCGTGCGCTTCAGAATGCCTCGCGCCGTCTTTGCCCAGGTGGCGTTGTCACAATGTACGGACAACAGAATGCCGCCTTTTCGTACACGGCCCTCATAGCGCTTGGCCTCGTACTCGGGAACACTCGCGCCAGCAGCCGCTCCGGCAAGTCCGCCGAGAGTGACGCCCACGCCCATCCCGCTTAGCATGCCCAAAACGGGGCCGGCGGTTTGCATCGGTTCCAGTCCCGGGACCATCAGGGTTCCGGCGCCGGCAAGCCAGCCGAGCGCAGCGCCCAGCACAGCGCCTGATCCGCCGCCCGCCACTGCGCCTTCCGGCGCCTTTGTATGTTTCTCGTGCGCGAAGTCCTTGGAGCCGAGGTTCTCCGGAAACAGCACTGAGATATCGGTGTGTCGGAACCCTGCGGCTTTTAAATTTTCAACGGCATCGTTGACTGTTGCCTGGTCGGGATAGATCCCGAACGCTGCTACGTTCTTGACGGCCATAATCCCTCCTCCTGATTCGTTTTTAGGTGCGACCTGTGTCGAAGCCGGTCATGGTTCCGCCACGGCGCATCGGTTTATCGGTGGCTGCGAAGTCGGCCTGGGCTTCGCCTGTCGAGGCAATATCCTCACCTCCGGTCTGGTAAAGAATGTTGCGCGCACGCTTCGCCCAGTTCGGATCATCGCAGTGGACCGAGAGCAGAATGCCGCCTCGCCGGATGCGTCCTTCGTAACGCTTTGCTTCGTACTCGGGTATGCCAAGGCCGATCAGGGCGCCGGTTACGCCTCCCAAGGCTCCGCCGATGCCGATTCCGCCCAACATGCCCATGATGGGTCCTGCTGCAATGAACGGCCCTACCCCTGGAATCGCCAAAGCTCCAATACCGGCGAGCCAGCCCAGCGCCCCGCCAATAACGGCTCCGGAACTGCCGCCTGCCACAGCGCCTTCCGGCGCTTTTGTATGCTTCTCATGGGCAAAGTCTTTGGTCCCCTGGTTGTCAGGGAACAACACAGAAATATCGGTGCTGCGGAAGCCTGTGTCTTTCAAGTTCTCCACCGCGTCTTCCGCAGTGAGCTGATCGGGATATATACCGAAAACAGCAATGTTTTTTGTGCCCATTTCGAAGCTCCTTTTACGTGGCGGATTTCGCAGGTTTCTCGGCGTTCTCCGGAGAGCGCCGGCTCTTTTTATCAACCCGGGTTTTGGACTCGCCTTTCTTTCGTGAATTGTTTTGCGCTGCCGTCCACTGTCCGTCCGTCACCAGCGAGTCCAAGGTGAACGTCGGCAGCGGTGACATAAAGCTATTGCTCATCTCCATCCCTCCAGCTTCACTGAAGCAATCCTCGTGCCAAAATGAAGTTCCTTTAAGTACTTAATCTTCAGAAGCTTACGACTTGTCTGGCTGGCAGTTTTTACCGATATCCTAACCGTACGTAGAAAGGTCACAGCAAGAAAAAGCCCGGCGAGGTAAACCGCCGGGCCCAGCAAGTCGAACATGTCCCTGTCTCGAGGTTAGGCGCGTCGAGCGACGCCCATCACCAGCGTGACGAGGAATACCACAAGGAACAAAACGAATAACACCTTCGCGATGCCGGCTGATGCGACCGAGATTCCGCCGAAGCCCAATACGGCCGCTACGATCGCGATTAGGAAGAAAATAAGCGCATAATGCAGCATGATGTTACCCTCCACAAATTGAATCGCCCGGGCGCTTACGCTCCGGCGTACGCTATACAATACAGCAAATCTGGCGCCAAACGGGGCTGTAACGGGTAAGTATCCCCTTTGCAGTAGCTTGCAGCCATGGCATAATGAGGATCGCCCGCCGGCTTCGGCAATTCTTACGTCGGCAGAGTGTGGTTGTGCAATTGCAATTCGTTCTATTCCAGCCATGAGGCTGGAGAGGAGTGTGCCTGTCATGGCATCAACCATTTGGAAGGGCTACATCACGTTTGGCCTGATCTCTATCCCGATCCGGCTCTTCGCTGCCGCCAGGACCGATCGCATCAGCTTCAACATGCTGCACGAGCCCTGCTCCACTCGCATCAAGCAGCAGCTTTTCTGTCCTACGTGCGAACGCGTGGTGGAGCGGTCCGAGATCGTAAAAGGATACGAGGCGGAGAAGAACTCATTCGTGCTGATTACGGATGACGACTTGAAGAACGTTGCTCCTCCTTCGTCCGAAACGATGGAAATCGTCGAATTTGTGGAACTGAAGGACATCGATCCGTTGTACTTCGATGCATCCTACTACGCGACACCCGAAGAGCCTGGCCGGCGTGCGTATCAATTGCTCCTGGAGACCATGCAGAAGACCGGCTATGCTGCGATTGCGAAGATCGCCATGCATCAGAGGGAGTACACGGTGGTGATCCGGCCCCGTGAAGATGGTTTGACTCTACACACCATCTACTACGCTAACGAAGTGCGCGCTGTCCCCGAGTACGGGCAGACGAAGAACACGGAAGTCAAGCCGCAAGAGATCCAGCTCGCCGAGCAGCTCGTGAAGAGCCTGGCCGCGCCGTTCGATCCCGAGAAGTACGAGGATGCTTATCAGAAACGCCTCACCGCCATGATCGACGCCAAGCGCGAGGGCAAGGCCGTGAAGGAAACCAAGGGCAAGAAGCTGGCGCCTGTCATCGACTTGATGGCTGCGTTGCAGCGGAGCCTGAATCAGGCGGGCACGGAGAAGAAGCCCGCGTCGAGCGCGCACGATGCTGAGGCGAGGCGATCGGCGGCCCCGCGCAAGCGCCGAGTCGCGGGCGGTTGACGCCGTTGCTCTCCCGACGAGCCTTCGTCGCTGTTTCCTCGGCACGGATGCTCGGCTCTCAGCCATCTGAACGCCGCATGTTCGGAAATGCCGAAGCGTACGAGAAGTTCATGGGCCGATGGAGCCGTCAGCTCGCTCCACTGCTGGTCGATTTCGCCGACCTTCCAACTGCCGGGCACATCCTTGATGTTGGTTCGGGAACTGGCGCTCTCGCCTTCGTTCTTCGCGAACAACGGCCCAAGGTTCAAATCACCGGCATCGATCCGTCTGCCGAATATGTCGCTTACGCGAGCAGCCGAAAGAAGCAGGGTCAGCAGATCGAATTTCAGCAAGGCGATGCGCAGAGGCTGTCCTTTGCTGACCGGACGTTTACCTCCGCCTTGTCACTGCTGGTGTTCAACTTCATCCCGGACCCCGGAAAAGCTTTACGCGAGATTGTCCGCGTTACAAAGCCTGATGGGAAGATCGTCGCCGCCGTTTGGGACTATGGCGATCGAATGCGCATGTTGCGGGTATTCTGGGACGCCGCTGTCAGCCTCGATCCGTCCGCGGAGAAACTCGATGAGAAGCATATGCAACTGTGTCGCGAGGGTGAACTAGGACGGCTGTGGAAAGAAGCAGGATTGCAGGACGTCGAAGAACGCAGCCTGGAGATCACCATGAAATTCGGTTCGTTTCGTAATTTCTGGGATCCGTTCCTGCTCGGCCAAGGTCCGGCAGGCGCCTACGTTCGAAGACTTCAGCCGGTGGGTGTGCCGGCTCTTCGCAGTGAGGTCAAACGGCGATTGGGGGTGCAGTCCGAGGATCGACCCATCGATCTGCCGGCTCGGGTATGGGCGGTTCGGGGAAGCATTCCGGCATAGAAACACGAAAGGGGCGGCCGAAGCCGCCCCCCGTTCTCCTACTAAACCGGATCGCGCTACGCTGCTACGGCCGCGGTGGTCGCGGCGGCCGCTTCTGACGCGGCACGCTTATGTGCAGCGGCCGGAGCTTCTGGATACCGGCGACCGAGGCGCTTGCCTACGGTTCGGCGTGCTCGGAGCAGGCGAATCCGGACAGCCGTTTCTGTCCAACCCTGCTGCTCGGCGATTTCTTGAACTTTGAAGCCTTCCAGGTAATGACGCTGGAGAACCATACGATCGTTGTGCTTGCAGGATTTCAGGATCCTGCGAACATCAATGGCGGCCAGATTGATCTTGGGCGCCGTGGACAACTCGGGTAGCGTTTGCAGCAGCGGCTCGCGCCGGATGTAGCTGCGGTGGATGTTCAGAGCGATGCTGTTCATCCAGGTAAGCACCATAGAAGGGTCCCGCAACTGTCCAAGTCGCTCCCAACCCTTTACCCACGCTGCCTGCGCGGTTTCCTGAGCGGCGTCATACGCCAACCCTCGCGATACCAGGAAACGCACCGTGAGATTGAATCCCTTCTGATAAGCTTGTCCGTACTGTTCTCTCGTCATTTTATTTTCTCTTCCACCCGTCGTTCTTTGTTTTTTGTTTTCTTTTGGATACCGGCGGAGATCTGCGCCTCCGCCGGGTCTCTTCCACTACGCCAGCAGACGCTGGCCTCCGAATCGAACTAGACCACGCGACGCCGCAGCGTCATGCGATAAATGGCGAGCAATAGGATTGCGCCCAACAGCGCCATAAAGAACCCGGCGCCTTCATTCGGCCCATAGAAGCCCATCAGCCGGCCGATGTAGCCGCCAATCACCGCTCCGACGATGCCGAGCAGGATAGTGACGATGAACCCGCCGGGATCGCGGCCGGGCATCAAGAGCTTGGCGATTACGCCCACAACCAAGCCGAACAGAATTAAGCTAAGGAATGAAAGCATCGAACGTCTCCTCCCAGAAACTTGGTGTGGTTCTCTTTGGAACCCTCACGGTGCGGTGGGCGCGCTCTCGGCTCAACCGCACGCATCCCTAATCGCAATTGGCGTGCCAAGCGCCGGGCTGAAAGCCATCGTTGTCGTAAGTTAAAGAATTTAAAGGGATTAAGAGGGTGGCAAAGCCGGGCGAGGCGTCCATGCCCGGCCCAGATGTAACCTACGATACGTATCTTAAGGCGCAAGATTTTCGGTAGCGGTAAAAAATTCTCGCGATGTTTCCTAGCGGCGGTGCATCAAAGGTAAAGCCTACGTAACGCCCTTGCTTGTTTCTCCACCGGCTCGCGTACACTGATGGGCAGTGCTGTTGGAATTGCTGATTGAGAACTACGCGGTCGTCGAAAAGCTTGCCGTACGTTTCCACCCAGGCCTGAACGTCTTGACCGGCGAAACGGGGAGCGGCAAGTCCATCGTGGTCGATGCCTTGGGACTGTTATTCGGGGGCAGGGCCTCGGCCGAAATGCTGCGCACGGGAGCGGCTCGCGCCAGGGTGTCGGGCGTTTTTGAGCTACCTGCCGAGGCTCGCCCGTTGCTCGACCAGGCGGGAATCGCGGTGGAAGGCGATGACCTGATTGTGGACCGCGAAATTTTGGGTAGTGGTAAATCGCGGGCATGGATCTCCAGTTGGCCGGTTCCGGCGGCGCTCCTCCGGGATCTGGCGCCGTACCTCGGAGACATTCATGGTCAGCACGATCAACAGCGACTCTTTTCCCATGAAGCCCAACTAGCGCTTCTCGACAGCTTCGCCGGGTCCGCCTCGCAGGCCGATGCTCTAGGAGAGATCTACCGCGCGTGGCGCGCGTGCGAAGCGGAGTTGAAGGAACTGGACCGGGCTGAGCAGGAGAGACTGCGGCTGCTCGATCTATGGCGTTTTCAGCGGAACGAAATCGACGGAGCGAACCTAAAGCCGGGCGAAGACGAGGAACTTGAGGCGGAGCGCCGCGTCCTTCAGAACGTCGGACGCATCTCGGAAGGCGCGGTGACGGCCTATAGTGTCCTATATGATGCGCCCGAGTCGGCCTACGCCGCGGTTCGGACAGCGGGCAAGCGGCTGGAGGAACTCCGGCGATTCGACGACAATCTGGGGCGGCTGGCAGATCTGCTGAAGCCCGCCGAGATCGCCATCGACGAAGCAGCCGGCGAGCTACGCGATTACGTGGCCCGCTTGGAAGCGGACCCCGACCGGCTCGAAGAAGTCGAATCGAGGCTCGCGGCTATAGACAAGCTAAAGCGCAAGTACGGCACGTCCGTGGGCGAGATTCTCGCGTTCCGCGCCGAAGCGCACGCGCAGATCGAAGCCACCGAGAATGCGTCCGAGCACCGTGCGGCGGTGGAGCGGCGGCAGAAGGAACTTGCGGCCGAGTACGAGGGGCAAGCTCGCAAGCTTTCCGCACGTCGCGCCAAGGCAGCCGGGGAACTGGGGCGAAAAGTGGAAACCGAAGTCCGATCACTGGCGATGGACCGGGCGGTTTTCCAGGTGCAACTGACGCCGGGGCCTTGGTCGGCGACCGGCATCGACAACGTGCAGTTTCTGGTATCGGCGAATACCGGCGAGGCGCCACGACCCATCGATAAGGTGGCATCTGGCGGCGAGTTGTCCCGCATCGCGCTATCGGTAAAGACGTGCGTCACAAGCCGGGACGCGCGACGGACTCTCGTTTTCGACGAAGTCGACGCCGGTATAGGTGGGACGGCCGCCGACAGCGTGGGACGCAGATTAAAAGCGCTTGCCGCGAACGATCAGGTCTTATGCGTCACACACTTGGCGCAGATTGCGGGTTATGCGGACCATCACTACGCGGTGGAGAAGTTCGAGGTCAAGGGACGCACCGCGGCGGGAGTTCAAGAACTCGAAGGCGAGGCCCGCACGCGGGAAATCAGCCGAATGTTATCCGGCCGCGTCACTCCCGAAGCTCTCAAGCATGCCGAACAGCTACTGCGTTCCGGCACTTCCGTCTGACGGGGAACCTTGGGCCTGCTGAAGGTACCGGGCTAGCCAGTCGTGGACTTGGCTGAACCAGAACCGGCTGTCTTCGGGTTTGGTGATCCAGTGATTGGCTTCCGGGAACACAATCAGCTTGCTGGGCACTTTCAGGCGCTGCAACACGGACCAGTTCTCCAGGGTTTGGTTGAGCGGCACGCGATAGTCGTTCTCGCCGACGGTGAGCAGGATCGGTGTGCGGAAGCTTTTGGCAAACCGAATCGGATTCTGCTCGCCCCACAGCTTGCCGCCCTCCCAAACCGGGCCGCCCATGCCGAGCTCGCGGTGATAGATGACATCGCTCGTACCCCACTGCGATTCAAGATTAATCAAGCCCGCATGGCTGATGAGGCACTTGTATCGGGTAGTCGTCGCTTGCATCCAGTTCGCCAGGTGGCCTCCGTAGCTTGCGCCCCCTGCTGCTTGCCGGGACGCGTCGATGAACTGGTAGGTCTTGATCGCATGATCCGCAGCCTCATTGATCTCGGCGGCTGGGCCGGCCAGGGGATCGCCTTGCACGTCCTGCGCGAACTTTTCACCATAGCCAGTGGAGCCAGTGTAATCGGTGAGAAGAACAACGTACCCGGGCTGTGCCAGGAGATGGTAATTCCAACGCGTCACCCACTGGTCGCGCCACATGGAATGCGGACCACCGTGCATGACCACGAACAGCGGGTACTTCTTCG
Organism: Bryobacteraceae bacterium; assembly: GCA_035634155.1. Classification (GTDB taxonomy): domain Bacteria; phylum Acidobacteriota; class Terriglobia; order Bryobacterales; family Bryobacteraceae; genus DASQDN01. The sequence goes on from DASQDN010000548.1 coordinate 8,553, forward strand.
AAGCGTCGAACGCCGGCGGCGCCACCAGCATGCTGTGAATCTGCTTGCCGCGCTTGGAGGTGAAGGTGAAATGCTGGGGTTCGGCTAAGTCGATTTTCGCTGCACGTTCGACGTTGAAGCTGGTCAGCAGCGTGCGCTCGGCGGTGCGCGGGTCGATGCGCACGACTTCGCCGGGATGGATGGAGCTTTCGTAGTTGCCCAGCAGAAGCAGCGTCGAAGCCGCCTGAGGAATCGTCAGGCCGGTGTACGTACCGGCTTTCATCGCGCCGACTTCGCGCACGGTTCCGCCATCGGACGGAACAACGAAGAGCTTCTCGAGGCCGGCATCCTCGGCCGTGAGGTACAACGTCTGGCTGTCAGGCGCGAAGGCGTAGCTTGCAACCGAGCGATCGAAGCTCGCTGTGACGATCGACGGCGCGCCCATAGCTGGCCAGTCGAACTTAGCCAATCGCTCCAGGTTGTAGATCTTCGGACCGTTCGCTTCACGTAGCGCGTACAAGGCTCTACCGTCCGGCCGGAACGATGGCTTACCGTAACTGTCTTTCCCATCTGTGATGCGTTTCGGTTCGCCACCGGCAACTTCCACCTGGTACAAGTGCGTAATCACGTTGGCATACGCGCTTTGATTGCGACCGTCGGTGGCGCTGAATACGATCGACTTGCCGTCGGGCGCCCAGACCGCATTTAACTCCTGCGATGAGTTGGTGAAGGTTCCGCTAAAGCCTACGCCCGTCGCCAACTTAGTGCCGGCCAGCAGGTCCTTGGCGGCCGACGCGGGCTCTATGGCCTGCACAAAGACATGGCGCTGCGTTTCATCGAGCCACCGATCCCAATACCGCACCGGGAAGCTCTCGTAAACTCGTGCCTTGTATTTGCGAGCCTTGACCTCGGCGGCGATCTTCCTGTTTGCCTCATCGTCGGCTGCGCCGGGATACACGCTGGACTGGAACAACAGCATCTTGCCGTCAGGGCTGAAGGAAGGGCTCGCGGCGCCGGTGCTTAATGAAGTTACGCGAACGGCCTCGCCCGGCTCGGCAATGTTTAGGATGTAGATCTGGGAAGCTTCGTCCCCTTCGCGCTTGGCGACGAAAGCTACGCGACGGCTATCTCGGCTCCAGGCCGGGCTGCTTTCCGTGCCCTTGGTGTGGGTTAAACGCCGCGCAGGGCTCGAACCATCGGTTGGCACGATCCAAAGATCGGAAGTTGATTCCGTTGTGTTGTACGACGGCTCGGACACCGAGAACACGGCCCACTTTCCGTCCGGGCTGACAGCCGGAGCGCCAACCGACTTCATCATCCAAACGTCAGCATGAGTGATGGGAGCTTTCGCCGCAAACAGGCAAGGAACGGCCAGGGCTAGGGCGACGCAAACAGATCGCATGCACTTATTATCGCGAAAAAACCCACCCCATCGTGGGTTGACCGGGATCAGCCCACGGCCGGACGCGCTTCCAGGTGGGCGCGCAGTTGTGCGATCTGCCCGCGCACTTCTTCAATTTGCAGCCGTTGGGAATCGAGCAGCTCGCGGGCAGGCGCCGGCAGGTCATGGCCAAGAGCGTTGCGATACGTCGCCAGCGCAGTCTCGTCACCGCGAGCGCATTCGTCGAGAATGGCCGGCTCGCTGCCGCCTGTAAGCGCCGATTTCAAGCCCATCCAACTCCGGTGGAGAACGCCGGCAGCCGAGCCAGATGTTTCCGGCTCACCACCCATTTTCTTCACCAATGATTGAAGCTGCAATGTGAACTGAGCTCGCTGCTCGGCGAATTCGCCTAGGATCTTGCGCAGATGAGCGTCCGAAACGGCAGAGGCTGCGGCTGTAAAGCCTTCCTGCCCGTTCTGACACATCTCGATTACATCGTTCAGGATTGTCGCGGGAGACTCTGACGGCATACGGGTTCGATGCCGTAAACTGCACGGTGATTACGTTAAGAAAAAAAGGCACGGCCGCAAGCTTGCGACCGTGCCGTGGAGACAACCCTGTGGTTTCGAACTAGAAGACCAGGCGGAGCGCCAACTGCAGAATGCGGTTGTTGCTCGGCAAGACCGCATCCAGCCGGTTGACGTCAGCCAAATTGACCGTTCCGGGGATGGCGAACGCATTGGTCGACGCCATGTCCGGCCAGCCGATGCCATGCAGCGATCCGGCTGAAGTATTGCGGCGGTTAAGCACGTTATAGGCTTCGCCACGCAATTCGAACGACGCGCTTTCCCTGAAGTTAAATCGCTTCACAGCCGCTACGTCGAAGTTGTGGATGTCAGGCAGCATCATGCCACCACGGTTGCCGCCGGCGTATACGCCCGCGGCACCTTGAATAAATCGAGCATTGGGGTTCGTCGTCTGATAAGCGACGATCGCGCCCTGGCTGTTGGTCAGCGGAGCCAAGCCGGTGACGTCAGAGCCCGTAGCGTTCACATTGACCAGGGCCCGCGTGCCGAACGGATTGTTGTTGAATCCCGTGTTCAGGCCGCTGACCGGAATCAAAGTAGAACCGGTGGAGTAGCGGTAGGTACCCGCGAGGTTGAAGTCTGCGAACACGTTCCGGACCACCGAGTACGTGTTACGGAATAGTGGAGCGACTTCGAACATTGCCGTCACGTTGGCGGCATGGCGGCGATCGAACATCGACCATGTGCGCTGACGAGAAGGCAGACCGATGTCGAGCGGGGTCCCCGTGGCGTCGTCTTCAAAACGACTCCAGGTGTAATTGGCGAACATCTGCAGTCCGCCCGTGAAGTTGTGCTGCAACGTGACTGCCGCGGCATTGTACCAGGAGCGGCCGTCATAGTTGACTGTGTTGATTGGGTTGGTAAAACCGGCCGCCGTGAAGGCATTGGCCTGGGGCTGCTGCAGTTGTCCGAGCGTAAAGGGCAGCCCGTTGAGCTGTGCCTGTGTCGGACGATCCGTGTAGACTGGCAGGCTGCGCTGCTCGGTCACACCCTGGGCGTTCAACTGCCCGAACACCGGCAGCCGGAAGCCGCGGTTCGACAGGTATTTCACTTCAAGGGTTGCGCCGTTCCAGACAGACTGTTGCACCGCCACGTTCCACTGCATAGAGTATGGGAGCCGCTGGTTGCCGATAAGGGCACTAGTCGCTGCTCGCTGCTGCGCGATGGAAGCCGTGCCCGCGTTGAAGACCGCCGGATCCTGAATGCCGCCATTGGCAAGGAAGTTCAGCGAGTTTGCAAGCAGGTTTCCTTGCAGCACACGCGTCTGCATCGGCGCGAATCCAAACAGGATCGGGGTTTGATTCATCGCGTCGTAGTACATCCCGAAGCCGCCTCGGACAACGGTGTTGCGACCGAACGCAGGCATCCACGCAAAGCCGCCGTATGGAGCGAAGTTACGCGATTGACGCGCGGGCTCGTTGAACGCGACGTCGCCGAATCCGGCATCCGCGTTCATGCCCTGAAACTGCAATCCCACGGGAACGCTCGAATGCTGCCACCGGCCTCCGAGCTCCAGGGTGAAGCCGGGGACCACTTGCCAGGTGTCATGGACATATCCGAAGTAGTTCCACTGACCCAGATTGAAGCTTGTGTTGCCGAACGCGCGCTGCGCATAAACGTCCGGAGACAAGTCGACAAGAAAGCGCTCCAGCGTGGAGTAGCCGTAAACGCCTGTGGATTGCGCGAAGTTCGCTCGTGACCCGATGAAGCGCCGACCGTCGAAACCGAGTCGGAGGTTATGGCCGCCCATCGTGAAGCTCACGGCGTCCGCCAGATGGTAGGTGTTCGTTACGCCCGTGGGCACTCGCTGCTGGCCCAATCCCAAATTGAATCCCTGGCCGATGAAGATGGCAGGGTCGTTCGTCAATCCATACTGCTCAGAGTTGTTGCGCGTATAGCCGAACCGCAGTTCATTGGTGACGGCGTTGGCGAAGTTATGGTAGTGAGCGGCCGATGCGACGAAAGCGCGATTCCAACGCGGCGTCTGGAAGGACGATAGGCCGAATCCGCTGAACATTGCGTCATTCTCGTGATGCGAGTAGCGGAAGCGGAGCTGATCGCGATCAGTGAAGGTCCAATCGATGCTACCAGTTGCGGCGATCTGATCCTGACGGTAGCGCGATACGTTATTCACCAAGCCCAACCCGATGTTGTTGTTCAACACCGAAGTGTCCCCGGCCGAAGCGCTTACCGTGCCTCCGGTCGCACTGCGTAGCAGCGCAAGGTTCGCTGCAGAGACGCCGCGAAGTCCGGCGAGGGTGTTGAATCCCGCGGCGGTGGGTGCGAACTGAAGCCCCCCTGTCGGGCGGTCCATGCTGAGCGGGATGTATTCGAAGCTTCCGAAAAAGAACATCTTGCTCGGGATTACGGGAATGCCTAGGGTCCCGCCCATGCGGTTCTGGTCGTACTTGAGCGAGTCGTTGTATCCGCGGCTTGCCAAGGTCCGATCGATCGCATTCAGATTACGGTTCTGGAGGTAGTTGTAGACAGATCCGTGAACTCGGTTAGTGCCCGAGCGGACGATGCTGTTAAACTTCGCGCCGCCGGAATGTCCGAATACCGGCTGCGGTTGATTCTGAAACAGAGCGAACTCATTGGTGGCCTCATTCGAGACGTACACCAAAGGACCGCCGCCGTTTAGCAGATTGTTGTTATCTATCCCATCGACATGGAACAGGTTTGTGTTTGGGCGTGAACCGCCGATCGCCGGACCGCCGGGCCAACCGAGGACCGCGCCGTTTGAGGCCTCGCTGAGCGCGCCCAAATTGTACGCGCCGAAAGCATTTCCGTTGCGATCGACAAAGTTGGTGGTCGGCAGGTAGTGAATGAAGCGAGTGTTCCATACGTTCTGCACGCTGGAAGGCTTGCTGGTTACGTTAACAGTTTCGGTCTGAGGCACGACATCTGTGCCCGGACCAGACGGAATTACGATGTTGATTGTGGCCGATCGGCTCGCATCTACGGTAATCTCCTGTCCGGGAGTTGTCCTGGATGAGGACGTAGATGAAGTGATAATTCGATATCTTCCCGCAGGAATATCGGACACCTGAAAGCTGCCGTTCGTATCAGAAGTTGCGGTAATTCGCTGGCCAGTGTCGACGTTTTCGAGTTCTATCCGCGCGTTGGGCATTGTCGCGCCCGAAGCATCAGTTACCCGGCCCGACACCCCACTCCCCTGAGCGAACAGGATGGATGCGGAAACCGCGATGAACATTGCGGAATACGTAATAAGTTTTCGCATTCTTGCGTACGCTCCTTTCTAGAAGGTTAGAAGCGTAGCGCACGCCACATGTAGCGGAAGTGACTGTGATTTTAACGATTTACGAATTGGAATATGGTCTATGAAAATCGGAAGGTTAAGCGCCGATAATCTTGTTTAAGGCCGATTGGAAGTTGCGACCGAGAATCGCCTCGATGGCCGCGTTCGAATATCCACGGCGGACGAAGCCGGCCGTCAGGTCGAACACTCGCCGCGACTGCCGTAGGCCTTGGACCTCGAGGTGGGGTAACGGACGGCCCTCATCGACACCAGCGTCGCTGCCGATTCCAAGATGCTCGATTCCTACCAGCCGAGCGACATGATCGAAGTGATTCAGCACGTCTTCAATAGATGCCTTCCGCCTGCTTGACAGAAACGCGCCTACGCCAGTGATGCCCATCACTCCGCCCTTGCGGGCCATCGCGCGAATGACAGCATCGGATTTGCAGCGTGGATGCCGAACCAGCGCGCGGCAGTTGGAGTGCGTTACCAGCAGCGGTTTGCTTGAAGCTTCGATTGCTTCGAGAGTTGTGCGCTCGTTCGCATGAGAAACGTCGATGGCCATTCCGCAGCTATTCATCGCCTGGACAATCTCGGCCCCGAATGCAGACAAGCCGTCTCCGCCCGGTTCTCCACAACCGGAGCCAAGTCGATTGGACGCGTTGTACGTGAGCTGAGAAATGCGCTGGCCTCTCGCATAGAAGAAGGGAACATCGGCGGCGGAACGGAAATGCTCGGAGTTTTGCATCCCGAAGAGGATGCCCACCCGCCACGAATCCTTCGCGGATACCAGGTCCCGGCAAGTACGAACCACGCGGAATCGTGTCGGATTCTGCTGAACGAAGCCTTCCCACGAACTCAACCACTTGCAGGTGCCTTCGAACGCATCCTCCGCCCCGAGTTCCACTGCCGGATGAAGAACATCGATGCGTGCGCGGCGAACCTGGTCGAAATCTTCCGCTCGAAATGAAGAAGGATCCGAGTGCCACCGAGCCAGCTTCGGCCAGTCCATCGTCAGCAGCCCGAGCATGTCGATCACCAGCGAACGCGAAACCAGATCCACTACTCGCGTGGAGTAGGTTGCACCGGTCGCGCCGAACAGCTGACAACGGCCAAGGTTCACCATAGGCGCGGCAATGGTGGCTGCTGCGCTGGCGAACAGATGCCTTCGCGTCATCGCGAGGACTCCTGCTAGTGAAATGTTAGGAAGCCATCGTATCAGAAACTACGGTATGCCGGGAGCCCCCAAAGGGGCGGTTCAGGCAGTGCGAAGGCGGTGGGCGATCAGCATGGCAACTTCCAGCGCCTGCTCATAGTTCAACCGCGGGTCAACGTCGGACTTGTACGCGCGCTTCAAGTCAGATTCAGTGATGCCGGATGCACCGCCGATGCACTCGGTGATGTCTTCGCCGGAAAGTTCAAGGTGAACTCCGCCCAGGTAGCTGCCTTCGGCCGCATGGACGTCAAACGCCGCGACAATCTCATCGAGAATGTCCGCAAAGTGCCTGGTTTTGATCCCCGCCGACGTGGTCTTAGTGTTGCCATGCATCGGGTCGCAGCACCAAAGCACCTGCCGGCCGGATGCTTGTACCGCTCGCACGAGAGGAGGCAGACCTTCGCGGACTTTGCTCGCGCCGAATCGATGAATGAGCGTGACACGGCCGGGCTCGCGGTGGGGGTCAACGGCGTCGAGCAGCCGCAGGTATTCATCCGGACTCGTCATTCCGGCAACTTTGATCCCGATCGGATTGGCGATGCCGCGGAAATATTCCACGTGCGCTCCGTCGAGTGCGGTAGTACGCGCGCCAATCCAAGGCAAGTGCGTCGACATGTTGTACCAGCAGTCGCCTTCCGCACGCGTCACTGCCTGCTCATACGCCAGATGCAGGCCCTCATGGCTGGTATACACATCCACATGCTGCATCGCTTCCGCATGTACGCCGAGCACGTTTTCCATGAAGCGCAGAGCATGCGACACGCTATCCAAAATCTGCCCGTATTCCTTGGCGAGATCGGCGCCTTGAATGAAGCCGATGTCCCACTTCTCGGGGTGATGCAGGTCCGCAAGGCCGCCGCGAACCAATGCGCGAGTGTAGTTCAGCGTCAGCGCCGAACGTTCATAGGCGCGCAGCAGCAGGTCGGGCTCAGGCACACGCGCGGCTTCCACGAAGGCCGCACGGTTTACCAGGTCGCCGCGATATGCGGGCAAGGTGACGTTCTCGCGGGTCTCGAGATCAGACGACCGGGGTTTGGCGAACTGCCCGGCAAAGCGTCCCACGCGGATCACCGGCTTCTGCGAGCCATGCACGAGCACCAGGCTCATCTGCAGCAGCACCTTTAAGCGATTGATAATCGCGGGCGCTGTGCAATCCGAGAACGTTTCCGCGCAGTCTCCGCCTTGAAGCAAGAACTTCTGCC
>DASQDN010000549.1:0-1807 GCA_035634155.1 Bryobacteraceae bacterium
ATTCCGGTGTCTGGCGGCACCGCGCGGAAGTTTCCAAATGCAGTCTGCGCCCATTTGAGGAGCGCGTACCGCTCCTGGTTGCGATGGAACTCGAGCAACGCGTTTGCTGCGAAAGCTCCAGGAGTGCCATATTCGTCCACCTGCACTGAATGATCGATTACGAGGTCGACAGGGATCAAAGGATTGGCAAACTTCGGATCCGCGCCCATGGCCCGGAGAGCATCACGCATCGCGGCAATGTCAACAACAGCGGGTACTCCGGTGAAGTCCTGCAGCAGCACACGTGCCGGGCGAAAGCTGATTTCGCGGGCCTTCTTGATGGCCTCCCACCGAGCCACGTACTCGATATCCGCAGCCTTGACAATCCTGTCATCTTCGAACCGGAGCAGATTCTCTAACAGGATGCGAATCGAATAGGGGATCTTCGAGGTATTGGCGAGCCCGGCCTTATCCAGCGCTTCCAGGCGGAAGATCCGATACTGCTGATCCCTGATCTTGAGTGTGGCGGCAGCTCCGAAGCTGTTTTTCGTCTCCATGGGGGGTAAGTAACTATCGTAACGCCCATGCTGAGCTCATTGGAGTTGAACGGCGGCCGTCAGGCATACCCGAGAATCCGTGCGGCGAGGTGATACAGGATAAGGAACCGGACGGGCCAGCTAACGCCGGCGCACAATTGCAAGTGCGACGTCGGCGACGAACGGGGGCACATCAACGCTCATGGTTTCGCCGGAGAACTGCGGCAGGTCAAACTGCTCGCGAAAACCACTGACGGTGTCCCAAGCGGTGATTCTGTAGGCGCCGGGCTCCAGACCCGGAATCCGCAGGTTCACTTGAACAGGCGGAGCGCTGCGGTTGAGCATGCCATTGCGCTGCAGCGTGTCCCGTCGCAATAAATACACAATGGCCTGAGCAGGATCGGCACACCCGAAGCACTCGATGCCCGCCGGCACGACCGTCAGCTTCCCCGTTAGACTGCGCCGGCGAAAGCGCGTCCAATCAACATACGCCAGGAAATCCGCAAGCACCTTCTGGGCCTGACGCATGCCGGATGTGAGGGTGTGCGGGTTTCGGTTCGGCCAGCGCATGCCTCCTCCGGCCGCGCCGGTCGCCAGATGAGCCCACTGGATGTGCCGAAAGTACTCGTCATCAACCTCCTCGGACAACGGTTGGTGGCGGTCCTTGAAGGCATGGATAGGTCCATGCTCGGAATCGAAGACCGCGCGGCCGGAGGGCACTTCGGCAATAGCCTGAGCTATCAGCTTTCCGGTGCTGACCGCCGGGTCTACTGTGTTGCGAGGATCGTCAATCGTGCCATGTTCGTATAGGTGAATGTTCGCCATGTCCAGACATGGATGCCTGTAAACCACGTCAGCAATTCGTTTGTCTCCCGCGATGACTGGGAGAAATACGGAAACAGTCTGGAGATGGCTAGCTCCGTGCAGCCGCTGCTCCGTGTTGCGTAGATGGCTGCTGATATCCTCCACAAACTCCCACAGGCCCTCAGCCGAGTTGGCGGCGTGCGCAGGATGACTTTCGTTCCACAGGTCCCAGGCCAAGATGGTCCCGTCGCCACCCCATCGTTGCGTTACAAAATCGAACCGGCGTTTGATGCGCTCTCGCGTGTCCGGACATAACAGCCATTGGTTCCGGCTACCGCATGGACCACCGTTCATCTTGTTGTAGGGATGATGCCGCCAGTGATTCCACATCCAGAAGGTGTCGTAGGGAGTGAGCAGAATCTTCAAATCGTATCTGCGGCAGAGGTGAAAGATATCGTCCCAAAGTTGCAGCAGGTAGGGGTTGATTG
>DASQDN010000550.1:0-11301 GCA_035634155.1 Bryobacteraceae bacterium
GTGCGCGATGCCAAAGGTCCGGTCCGCATGCATGTGACGGTGCCGACCACCAACGGTTGGAAAGCGATCGCACTGAGCGGAGGAGCGCGCCAGGAGCTGTTCATCAGCACAACGCTTAGCAAGGAAGATCTCGAAGCGATCCTGGTCGATCTCTGTCAACGCGGCTAGGCGTTCGGGTAGAATAGACGAACTATGTCTGGAACTGCCGGCTCTTCTCCTCAGCAAGAGGTGACGAACCTGCTGGTTGAGTGGAAGCAGGGCAACAAAGCGGCGATGGATCTGTTGACGCCGCTGGTTTACAACGAGCTTCGCCGGCTGGCGGAGCGTTACCTGCGGAACGAACGGTCCGCTGCCACGCTGCAACCCACGGCTCTGGTTCATGAGGCGTATCTCCGCCTGGTCGCGCAGAACATGCCCGATTGGGAAAGCCGCGCTCATTTCTTCGGCGTCGCGGCGCACCTGATGCGGCAGATCCTGGTAGACCATGCGCGCAAACATCGCAGCGCCAAGCGCGGCGGCGGTGTCGAAAAGCTGAACATCGATGAGATCGTCGGGTTGGGAGCGGACAAGCCGAATGACATCATTGCCTTGGATGACGCGCTGAACGCTCTAGCAGAGATCGATGAGCGGAAAGCCAAAGTCATCGAGTTGCGCTTCTTTGGCGGGTTGAGTGTCGAAGAGACCGCGGTTTCGCTCGGTGTTTCGGCGGCTACGATCGGACGAGAGCAGCGGCTAGCCGAAGCCTGGCTGCATCGCGAACTCAGCAACGTAGGATGACGAAAGCAGAGCGCTGGAAAGTAGTTGAGGACTTATTCCACCGCGCTCTCGATGTGCCCGAAGGCGAGCGGAACGCGTTTCTCGAAGCCGAGTCAGGCGGCGACGCGGAGATCATCCGAGAAGTTCAGTCTTTAATCGACAGCGATACGGCAGCGTCCACGGCTATGTCTGTGGCGGCTGCGGCGGTAAAGAAGGCTCTGGCCACGTTCCATGCGACTGAGAATGCGGCGACCGCTCCTGGACGTATCGTCGGCCGCTACAAGCTGATTCGCGAGATCGGCCGCGGCGGCATGGGCTCGGTTTATCTCGCCACTCGCGCCGATGATAGCTACGACCAGAACGTTGCGATCAAGCTGGTGCGGCGCGGCATGGATACCGACTTTATCCTGGCTCGCTTTCGGCGGGAGCGTCAGATCCTGGCATCTCTGGAACATCCTAATATCGCGCGCCTGCTGGACGGCGGCGCTACCGATGACGGCTTGCCGTATCTGGTCATGGAGTACGTCCATGGCGTCACGATTACCGAGTACGCCCGCACCAATGACCTGGGTTTGGAGCAGCGGCTCCGCTTGTTTCTTCAGGTGTGCGACGCCGTCGAGTATGCGCATCGCAACTTTGTAGTCCATCGCGACTTGAAGCCCGGCAACATTCTCGTAAATGAGACGGGGGTTCCGAAGCTGCTCGATTTCGGCATCTCGAAACTGCTGTCGTTTGACGGGAATATCACCGAGACCGTGACGCACGACGTGCGCATGCTGACGCCGGACTACGCGAGTCCCGAGCAGATCCGCGGCGAGCCGATCACGGCGGCGGCCGACGTCTATTCGCTCGGCGCTGTACTGTTTGAACTGCTGACCGAATCCAAGGCGCACCGTTTCGATAAGACGACCCCCCAGGCGGTGGAACACGCGATCTGCGAAACACAGATTACGCGTCCAAGCGAGGCGGCTCGTGAAACCGGTCGACAAAATGTCTGGCGGAAGCTGCAAGGCGACCTGGACAACATCGTGCTCCTGGCAATGCGTAAGGAACCCAAGCGCCGCTATGCTTCGGTTCATCATCTTGCCTCCGACATTCGCGCTTACCTGGACTTTAAGCCTGTGTCCGCGCGTGCGGATACGGTTGCGTACCGCGCCAAGAAGTTCGTACGTCGCAACTGGGGTCCGGTCGCGGCCGTTGCCGCTATCATCGCCACGCTTCTCGTCGGCGTGTGGATGGCGCGGCGTGAGGCGCGCATCGCCCGCATGCACTTCAATCAAGTCCGGCAGCTCGCGAACACGTTCGTCACCGGAGTCCACGATGAGATTCGAAATCTTCCCGGATCGACGCGCGCTCGCAATGTGATCGTCAAGACCGGCCTCGAGTATCTCGAGGCGCTGGCTGCAAACGCGCACGGCGATCTGGATCTGCAGCGTGAGATCGGGGCCGGCTATCTGCGTATCGGCGATGTGCAGGGTAGTGTGCTGGAGGCGAATCTCGGCAACACAAAGGCGGCCCTGGTCAGTTACAACAAGGCCCTGACACTACTCGAAGAGGTGGCGCAGAAGCGGCCGGAAGCTTTGGATGTGCAGACCGAAATTCTGCAGATCCACCGGCGGATCGGCGATATATACGGCTACACGAAAAGCATGGATGCCGCCCTGCGCGCTTATGCGCATGCTCGGGCGGTTGGCGAAACGCTGTTGGCGAAGAAGCCTGGCGATGCGAATCTGCGGCGTAGCGTGGCCGACCTGTACCAGGCGCAGAGCCGCACGTTCCGGATGGCTGAGAATCCGGAAGCTGCACGAGACGCGTCAACTCGAGCCATCGAGTTGTACCGCTCGGTCCTGAAGCAGTCGCCCGAGGACACGGTGCTGCGTCGTGACATGGCCAGCGCGATGGCGGCCGAAGGCATGGCGTTAATGCGAATGTACAAGCGCGAAGAAGCCATGACGCTGTTTCATGAGGTGGTGCGCGAATCCGAGTTTCTTCTACAGAAGGACCCTCAGAACAACAATCTGAAGCGCAGTCTCATGCTGGCCTACAGTCACATCGGCGATGTGCGGTCGCAGCCCGGCGTGGCGGCTCCATCCGAGCTGCCGGAAGCTGTCGACGCGTTCACGCGCATGAATGCGATCGCGGAAGAGCTGCATCGCGCCGATCGCGTCGACTTCCGCGCGCTGTCCGACCATGGCATTGCGTTGATGCGGCTCGCCAATGTCACGGCGGATTCGTCGCTCAAGCTGAACCGGTACACGGAAGCGCTCGGATATTTGAAGCAGGCGGCGCAGATCAACAAGGATCTGATGGTGGAGATGAATTCGGCGTTTATCGAAGCCAAGATGGGTGACCTGCTGCAGGCTCGCGGCGCCAAAGCCGAGGCGATGCGGCATTATGCCGAAAGCGTCGCCCGGAATGAACGTATCCTTGCGGCCGATCCGAAGAACAGCAGCGCTCGACGCACCCACATGGAGGCGTTACGCGCGCTCGGGGAAGAGGCGGCTCGCCGGCATGCCGTACGGGAAGCGGCGGACTACCGCGATCGACTCGCCAAGTCTGCCGAAGAACTTCGGTCGCAGAAGGGTCTGCCGACCCAGGTACAGAGTTATGTTTGGAGAGCATACGTCGGCGTCGGATCCATATCCGCTCTTTCCGGTGACAAGGACGTGGCTCGCGAGCGCTACCAGCGGGCGGTCACTGAGCTTCGTCGGTTAGAGCCGCTGCCGGGATTCTCATCGCGCAAGGAACTGCTGGAAGCCGAGACGTTGCTCTCCGAATTGCGCTGAGCAACTAGCGCATCTTCTCGACATACTCGCCCGTAGCCGCGTTCACGTAAACCGAGTAGCCGCTGGTAGCGACGGAAGTTCCCCAAATGACGCGCCACGTCAGATACGAATGGCGGCTGGTCTGCTCGAGTAGGAACGTAATCGGAATATCGGGATTCTGCTTCATGAAGTCGGCGCTCTTTTCCGCGGCAACCTCGTAGGCCTTGACCGAATCGACCTTAAACGCCTGCACTGGCCACGGCGACACTTGACCACGGGGCCCTCGGTAGTCTTCCTCGAGTCCGGCAAACACTCCTTTGTGAATGTTGCCTTCTTCGACTACCGAGTACATGTAGGTGCGAGATTTGCCCTTCGAGGGAGACACTACGGTGACTTCCCAAGCGGCGCGTTTGCCGCCTTCGCCTTTTAGACCGCTCATCGGCACATCGCGGACGCGCATCACGAGGATGTCCTGCGCCCACGTTCGCGCAGTGAGGAACACCTGATGAAACGCATACTGCGCCCCCACCGGCTCGGCGGGTTTTTCCGGCTCTTTCGCTTTCTTTGGCGGCTCCGAACACGAGGCGAGCAGCAGAAGCAGTGGCGCAAATAAGCAAGCGCCGCGGCGTGAATGCATGTTTACGACTCGACCGCGTTCGTCGTCGGAGGCGGCGCTGCCACCTTCTTGCGCGCACGCGTAGCGCGCTTTTCCACCGGAGGCTGGCGATCGCTTTTCTTCAACGATGGCAGAACCATCGAAGAAATAAACTTCTTTTCGCCGTGTTCGTCGAACTTGATGACGATGTAGTCGTCAGTACAAGACACAACCGAACCCAGTCCGAACTTCTGATGCTCGACCTGAGCTCCTTGCGCGAAAGCCGGTTTTGTCGCCATCTACTCTAGAGCCTTCCTTCTAAGGCATTCTAACAAATCGACTTATTTTTGTCGAGCGCATTCGTTGTACCGTAGATCCAGTAGTTGTACGATTTGGAACCTTATTCCTATGCTGCACGTCCGACCCACCGTGAAATGCCTGCTCGTTCTTGCCCTGACCGCCGGGATGGCTTTGTCGGCCCCCCGCGCTGAACGATATGCCGTTATCCTCCAAGGCGCCCCCCTCGCCCAGCAAATGACAGGGGCGAAGAAGTCGAAAGAGGCAGTTGCGGACCGGCAGGCTCGCATCGCCGCGCAACACTCGACGGTCAGATCCGCGGTGAAAAGCGCGGGCGCACGCGTGACCAGCGCCCAGAGCGTCCTGGTGAATGCGGTGTTCGTCGAGGCTACGGCCGAACAGGCCGCGCAGTTGCGGAATGCTCCCGGCGTGGCGCTTGTGGAAAAGCTCGCGCCCATGGAAATGAGCTTGAACCGCGCGCTCGATCTTTCGAATGTGCGGACGGCCTGGAGTTCGGTAGGCGGTGAGCAGGATGCTGGAGCGGGCGTGAAAATCGCGGTGCTCGACTCGGGAATCGATCAGAATCACCCCGCATTCCAGGAAAATGGGCTGCAATATCCGGCCGGGTTTCCGAAATGCCAGGAGCCGCGCGGCGACTGCGCGTTTGTGAATCGCAAGGTAATCGTGGCGCGCAGCTATGTGCACATGCTCGTTGGCGATAATCCCGCCACCAGCCGGCCGGACGACACGTCACCTCGCGACCGTGTCGGCCATGGGACCGCAGTGGCGATGATTGCCGCCGGCGGGCGAGCTACCGGCCCGGCCGGAACGATCACCGGCGTCGCTCCGAGAGCATGGCTCGGCAACTACAAAGTTTTTGGTTCACCGGGGGTGAACGGCCGATTCACATACGACGACGTCATCTTTCAGGCGCTGGAAGATGCCGCTGCCGACGGCATGAATATCGCGATCCTCTCTCTCGGCGCGCCTGCTGTTTGGGGGCCGCTCGATCGAGGCGGCGTATGCGAAGAGCAGGGAACCATTTCCTGCGACTGGCGCGCCGAAGCTGTGGAATACGCGGCGCAACTCGGCCTCACCGTAGTCGTATCGGCCGGCAACAACGGCGATATCGCGACGAAGTACCCCGGCTATTCTTCCATCGGCTCCCCGGGCACGGCGCCATCGGCCATTACCGTCGGTTCCACCACTAACCGCCACATTTGGTATCAATCTATCCGCTCCGGCGCGGCTCGCTACAACGCGCTGTTCGGAGACGGCCCACGCCCGGCCGAGCCCCTGACTGCCCCCGTGCGTGACGTCTCCACGCTCCAGAATGACGGCTTCGCCTGCACGCCTTTGACGAACGGGTCTCTCAATGGTGCGATTGCGCTCATTCAACGTGGCGAGTGCAGTCTGATTTCCAAGATCCAGCACGCCCAGCGAGCCGGAGCCGTAGCCGCGATCATCTATCAGGGCGCAGGCATCGAAGGCGTATTCAGAATGCGCGACCTGGAAGAGACCGGCATTCCCGCGCTCCTGGTGGGCAATCGCGACGGCACGGCGCTGAAGGCGCGAAACGGCCAACCGGTGACGCTTGACCCGGCGCTCCGCGAAGTGGATACCAACGAGTTCGACACCATCGCGTTCTTCTCCTCGCGCGGGCCATCGATCCGCGAGAACGCCATCAAACCCGAAGTGGTCGCCGTCGGCACGGATCTTTACCTGGCCACTCAGAAGTTCGACCCCAACGGCGACATGTATGACCCGACCGGCTTCACCGCCGCGCAGGGGAGCAGTTTCGCAGCGCCCATGGTCGCCGGCGCCGCCGCGTTGGTCAAGCAGCGAAACCCGCAATGGACGGCCGCGCAGTTGAAGTCGGCGGTGGTAAATACAGCGGACCTCCGGATCCAGGATTATGACGAGAACGGGCGCTTGATTGACGCCAGCGTACTCGACATCGGCGCCGGCAAACTCGATGCAGCGGCCGCCGTCCGTACGAACGTCACGATCGCGCCGGCTACCGCCTCGTTCGGCATTTACAACGGCACAGGCATTTCGCGCACGCTGCAGGTGACCAACGGCGGAACCCAAAATGTTTCACTGACCCTGCAAGTGCGGGCCAGCTTCGGTCAATCCACATTGGTCACTGTCAATCCACGCGACGTGGATCTCCGCCCAGGCGAATCTCGAGCAGTCACCGTGCGCGTCGAAGGATCGCGACCCGCCCCTGGCGTGTACGAAGGTGTCATCAACATCGCCGGTGGGACGGTTCCGCTACACGTTCCATATCTGTATCTGGTCGGCGACGGGGCTCCGTTCAGTGTTCTGCCGCTCCAGGGCGTCGGCTTCGAAGGCGAAGTAGGGCAATCGATCCTGATGACCTACAAGGTCGTGGATCGCTTCGGGGTGCCAGTGCCGAACGTTCGCACGGTTGCACGCGTCACTTTGGGCGGCGGCAGCGTGGAACAGGAAGGCAATAGCACGGATGAACTGGGCATCGGCTGGGCTCGAGTCCGGCTCGGGCGTCAACCCGGCGACCAGGAGTTTTACATGGCAGTCGGTGACCAGCCGAACTTCGGCGTTTACTTCGACGGCTTCGCGCGTGTGGTACCTGCGATTCGCACCGGAGGCGTGGTGAACGCCGCCAGTGGACTGGTTGGCCAAGGCGTCGCTCCCGGATCCTATATCTCCATCATGGGAAGCGCGCTCAGCGATGTGACTCGCGCAGCCAACACGCTTTCGTTGCCGCTCTCGCTCGCCGGCATCAGTGTCAGCTTTGACGTGCCGTCGCAAAACCTCAGCGTTCCTGGCCGGCTGCACTTTGTAAGCGAGGGACAGATTAATGTGCAGGTACCCTGGGAGCTGCGCGGGGCAAGCACCGCCTTGATGAAGGTGAGCGTCAACGACACCTCCAGCGAGCTTTTCACCGTGCCGCTCGCGGATTATTCACCCGCCGTCTTTGAATACACCGAAGCGTCCAGTGGACGCCTCCTCGGCGCTATTCTCGATTCCGGCTTCGGTCTGGTGGGCACCGCGAATCCGGCCAAGCGCGGCGACATTATTCAGGTGTACGCGAACGGCGTCGGTCCAGTGGACAATCAGCCCCCGACAGGCGAACCGAGCCCTGCCAGTCCCTTGGCGTCCACCCGCATCACACCGCAGGTCACGATCGGAGGTCAGCCGGCCGAAGTCCTGTTCAGCGGACTCACTCCAGGCATCGTCGGCCTGTACCAGTTAAACGTTCGCGTACCAGCCAATGCGCCGAGTGGGTACCAGCCGGTAGTGATTACGGCGAACGGGATCGCTTCCAAGCCGTCCAGCGTGCCGGTGCAGTAAAGGATCTCGAATCTCGGCCGATATGGACGTAGGATGATGGTGCCGTCTTTGTTTCGGAACTGGTGGCTTGTTGGCTTGCTCCTCGCCACGGGAGCAACTGCCCAGATTGTACCGGGCGAGTACATTGTGGAATTGGCCGGCGAACCGGCCGCGACCTCGCTGAAAACACCTCGCTCAGCCTCTGCGCGAACGTCCGTACGTGCCATGCAGGCGCGAGTTCAGACGGCCATGGCCGCAACGGGAGCCGAGGTCTACGCCAGTGTCGACACCGTGCTGAACGCGCTGATGGTGCGGACCGCGGATGCTGCCACGCTGAACGCAATCCCGGGCGTGGCCCGCGTGTACCCGGTGCGGCTCTACAAACTTGTGATGGATCGGGCCGGCGGACTCCACAAACTCCCGGCCGCCGGAGCCATCATCGGGGGCGCAGCAAATGCGGGCGCCGGCATGAAGATCGGCATCATCGACACGGGCGTGGACTCTTCTCATCCCGCATTCGCGGACGCCGGCTTCCAGATGCCGGACGGATTCCCGCGGGTGAATCGAAGCACTGACACGCGCTACACGAACAACAAAGTTATCGTCGCTCGCAACTATGATCGGGACGTGTCGACGGCGGCGCGGGATTTGAAGGGACACGGCACGTCGGTTGCTGCCGTGGCCGCCGGAGTCCTCAATACCGGACCGAGCGCGACCTTCGCCGGGATCGCGCCCAGGGCCTACATCGGTAGCTACAAAGTCTTCCCGGACGATCGCGAAGGGGCTCCGGACAGCGCCATTCTGGAAGCTTTGAACGACGCGGTGAACGACGGCATGGACGTAGTCAATCTGAGTCTCGGCAGTTTCCCCGCCGGGCGCCTCGATGACGACCCGCTTGTCCGTGCCGTGGAGAACGCGGTGCAAGCCGGGGTGATCGTCGTGGTGTCCGCCGGCAATGAAGGGCCGGGCATCGCCACCATCGGTAGTCCCGCGACCGCCCCGTCCGCGATCGCGGTGGGAGCCTCGGTGAACGATCGCGTCTTCGCCTCCACAGTGTGGATGAACGGCTTAGACCCGCTGGTGGGACAGCCTGCGGATGGTTCGGGCTCGGCCGCTCCCGTACGAGCAGCCATGGTAGACGTGACCACGCTCGACCCGACCGGTCTGCTGTGCCAGCCGATCGCATCCGGCAGCCTGACCGGCAGCATCGTCCTGATTCGCCGGGGCGAGTGCTTCTTTGAAGACAAACTCAACTTTGCGCGCGACGCGGGGGCGATCGCGGCAATTGTCGCCACGGACGCGGACCGGCCCGACACCAGCGTGATGTCCGTCGGAGCAGCACGCCTGCCAGCGATGATGATCGGCTACGAAGACGGCGTTCGTGCCCGGGAACAGCTTCAGGGTGGGCCGATTGAGACGCAACTGGATTTCGCCAAGCGAGCCGTGCTCGTCAACTCCGCCGCTTTAGCCGAGTTCACCAGCAAAGGCCCGAGCGTCGACTTGCGCTTGAAGCCAGACGTGCTCGCGGTAGGCACAGCCGTTTACACGGCGAGGCCGGCCACGGCAGGTTCTCCGAGCTATGGCACGGTGCAGGGGACGAGCTTCTCCGCGCCCATCGTGGCCGGCGCGGCGGCGCTTCTCAAAGCCTTCAAACCCGGACTTTCTCCGGAACACTATAAGTCACTGCTGGTAAACACCGCCGCGACGTTCCTGGCCCGCGACGGCAGCAGCTTCCCCATGCAGCACACGGGGGCGGGCCTGCTCGACCTGCAGGCGGCCGTACGATCCACCCTGGCCGTAGCGCCCGCGAGCCTCGGATTCGGTTCGGGTGGGTCGACCTCTAACCTTACGCAGCGCCTCACACTGAAAAACGTCAGCTCCACTGGAGATACATTCGCCATCACCGCCGAACCCCGCCAAGATGCGCCGGCTCCAAGAATCACGCCGGATGTCGTCGACCTGCCCGCCGGAGGTAGCGCGGAAGTGGTGGTGCAATGGACCGCTTCCGGCCTCGCCCCACGCGCCTACGAAGGCTTTCTAATCGCACGGGGGACGCAGGGCGACGCCGTTACACGCATTCCCTACTGGTACGCCTCCACGGCCCGGACCCCCTCAACGATCAGCGTCGTAGAGGCTCCGGAGTCCGCAAATCGTTCCAGCCGTCAGGAATTCTACGTGCGTGCGCTCGACGTGGCCGGCGTGCCTGTGCTGGTGGAGCCGCGGGTCACGGTCGTGTCTGAAGGCGCGGGAGCGCGGGTGGGATCCATAGAATCAATGGACTCGGAGTATCCAGGATTCTATCGGGTTGTGGTGTATCTCAGCAGCGAAGCCGGAGCCAACGTGTTTGAGATCGAAAGCGGTTCCGCGAAGGTCCGCGTCACGATCAATGGAGTTTGACTCCCTCATCCAGCGCGCCGGTCACCTTGAGTGATGCATACAGCCGGCGATAGCGGTCCTGCAACGCCGACTTGTAGCTGTTTGGATCATCGCCCTTGGATTTGGCATCGGCGTCGAGTTGGTTCTCAGCTTGCCGCAGGCCGCGCCACATCTTGTGACCGACAGCGGCGACAAACGCCTCATCGTAATTGAAGCCGAAATCCGTAATGCTCGCAAGGGGCAGGTCGTAGTTGTTAGGCAGCCCCATCTCGGCGAATGGGAACCCGCCAGCCCAATCGGTGTGGTAGCCAATCCGCATATTCGAGGGATTGACCGACACCTGCGCGTGGGTAACGCATAGTTCAGGCGCAATCCTGAACTTGGTCCGCAGGAACTGCGTCAACAGCCGGCCGGCGTGCACCTGCGCGGTTGTCAGCGACTTGCCCTGGGCCTCAAACGCCACCCCGAGGAAGCTGGCGTTCAGATTCACGAAGGCCCACCGGCCGTCCGCCCAAAGCGAGTTCCCGGCGTGGTGCGCGGCATCCGACTCATCCACCACGCGAAACACGCGTCCAAATCGATCCACGACAAAGTTGTACGACCGGTTGTCGCGAATATGTCCGAGCAGCGATTTCCCCAGCCGTTGCAGTGTCGAGTTCTGTTCAGGGTCGAACGGGGCCTGCGGGCTTTCCGTCGCATGAAAGACGATGCCGATCGGCTCCGACAGCCATTCCTCCGTCGGTGCCAGATTCCGGCTGCGATCGAGCATTTGGAAGAACCGCCGCTCGTTCTGAATGCGGTATTTGTTATCGATCATCAGCCCGTTGCTGTACCACTCCTGGTTGTCCCGTTCCTCAGCTAGCCAAATGCTGCCGGAGTTCTCCACGGGCTGCTGCTGACGATGGGCCTGAGGAAACGGCTCAAATCCGAGCATGTTGTGGGACACGTCAGAAACCACAATGGCGTTCGGAAGCAGCATTGTGAAGATACTGGTCGCGAGAGTGACATAAAGAAGGCGGCGCCACAGCGGCTGCTCGGGGGCAGGCGTATACGCCTCCACTGATTGCCACAAGCTTCCGCGATTCTGGATGCCCAACGACATGAGCTGCTGTCTCTCTTATCGGCGTGGGGACAGCAAACAATATAGGGAAAACCGACAGAGGCTCTCTGCGTAAATCGTAGTACCGCCTAAGCTTT
>DASQDN010000551.1:0-13715 GCA_035634155.1 Bryobacteraceae bacterium
CGACTGGGAACAGAGGCTGACCGGTTTGAAGCTAATGCGTATCGATTCATCGGCCTTGAGACGCTGCGCCAGACTCAACCGGCTGGAACTCGTTTCAGCACCGGGCCTCGCGGCATCGTTACCGGATTGCCGGCAATTACTCATGTAGTCGTATCGGAATTTGGGTTCGTTTCGTCGGATGAGCCGGGCGGGTCGCTGAAAGAAGTGCGCTCCATCCTGACTGTCGACGGGGTGAAATGGGCGCGGGGTAAGAAGGAATTGAGTCAGTTGGCGAACGGAATCGCCTCCCGCGATGCGCGCAATCCAGCGAAGACGCTGGAACGCTTCGAGGACTATGGCTTGCGGGGATTTCTTTCCGACGCGGGCCAACTGATCCTGTTGTTCGCCCGCCGTTGGGCCGAGAAGTACGAGTTCACTGTCGATCGCGATGGTATCGACACCTCCGGCCCGGTTTGGGTGTTTCGCTATCAACAGATCGACGGCAACGCCGCGCTGAACATCTACGGAGAGAAGGAGCCGATGCGCGAACGGTTGGCCGGGGAGGTGTGGCTGAGCGCGGGAGACGGGCTGCCCGTCCGCATCACGATTGAAGCCAAGTACGTTGCGGACGCCACCCAGGTTCGGGATGTGACCGCAGTCAGCTATCAGATGAGTCAATGGGGATTTCTGCTGCCGTCGGCCATCGACCACCGTCAGTTTGTGGACGGCTCGTTGTTCGTTATTGATGAGTTCCGGTATGAAGGCTTCAAGGAAGTGCTCAGTGCGAGGCCTCGCAAGTGAGAATTCTATATCTGCATGGGTTCGCGTCAGGTCCCTCCTCTGGCAAGGCGCAGTGGTTCCGGCGGGCGTTTGCTGAGCTAGGGGTCGAGCTGGAGATTCCCAATCTGGTGGAAGGCGAGTTCGAGCAGATGACTGTCTCGGGCCAACTCGCGGCAATTGAGCGGGTGGCGAAGGGTGAGCCGGTGTCGCTGATCGGATCAAGCATGGGAGGGTACCTGGCGGCGCTTTACGCTTCGCGGCATCCGGAAGTAGATCGGCTCGTACTCCTCGCGCCGGCCTTCCATTTCCCGCAGCGATGGCCGGACGAGTTGGGTCCGGAGAAGACGGCCGCATGGCAGGAGAGCGGTCGAATGCAAGTCTTTCATTACGGGGAGGACCGACCGGCATACATAGGTTGGCAGTTGATTGAAGATGGTCGCCGGTATGACGCCGAACCGTCGTTCACGCAGCCGGCGTTGATTTTTCATGGCTTGGCGGATACCGTGGCGCCTCATTCTTATTCGGAAGCGTTCGCAGCCCGGCATGCCAACGTCCGGCTCCGTCTGCTTGCGTCGGACCATCAACTGACGGACTCAACTGGCGTGATCTGGGAAGAGATGCGCGACTTCTTCGGCTTGTAGCTGGGGGTTCTGCCCCGCGTCTGAGGTCGGCTATTGCGATCCGCTGCGGAATAACCCCCACCCGGCGAGGTCCGCGCGCGTGGAATCAATGACATACCTGCTGGCTAGTCGATTGCACTCTTTAGCCGCGAGGACTGATTCCACCATGATGAATTTTGACCAATCGCCGCTTTTGGTCATCTGGGAAACCACCCAGGCGTGCGACCTTGCCTGCGTTCACTGCCGCGCTTCCGCCGAGCCTACCCGCAACGCTGGAGAACTCACCACGCCCGAGGCGATGAAGCTGCTCGACGACATCCGCAGTTTCGGCTCGCCGCTGATGGTGTTTACGGGCGGCGATCCGCTGAAGCGCCCAGACCTGTTCGAGTTGATGCGCTACAGCGTGTCGCTTGGGTTGCGGACGAACGTGAGTCCCAGCGCCACCCCGCTGCTTACAAATGAAGCGATCGATGAGTTCAAACGCATTGGACTGGCGCGCATGGCGATCAGCCTGGACGGCGCGACTGCGGAATCGCACGATACTTTCCGTGGGATCACCGGCACGTTCGACCGCGCCGTGGAAGCTTTGCAGCACGCGCAGAAGATCGGGCTTGAAACGCAGCAGCAGACCACCGTCACGCGCCGCAACATGGGTGAACTGCGCGACATCGCGAAGATCGTGGAAGATACGGGTGGCAAGATGTGGAGCCTCTTCTTCCTGGTCAGCATGGGGCGCGGCCAAAGCGAGCAGGAACTCAACGCGGCCGAGTACGAGGAAGTGTTCGAGACGATTTACGACATTTCTAAGACCTCGTCGTTCGAAGTGAAGACCACCGAAGCAATGCATTACCGGCGATTCCTGGCGCAAAAGCAAAAGCTCGGTGAGCAGGCGAGCAAGACGGTGTTCCGCACCGCCGGTGTCAGCGACGGCAAGGGATTCGTGTTCGTCTCGCACTTAGGCGACATTTACCCGAGCGGCTTTCTGCCGGTGTATGGCGGCAATGTGCGGCGGGACTCGCTTGTGGAAGTGTACCGGAATTCAAGCCTGTTTCAGATTCTTCGGGACACGACGGCTCGCGAGGGCAAGTGCGGCATCTGCGAGTATCACAAGATCTGCGGCGGCTCGCGGGCACGGGCGTATTGGAACACTGGGAACTACATGGCGGAAGATCCCCGGTGCGTGTACCAGCCGACGGGCGTACTCGCGGGTGCGCGCTAGTACCCGGTCATTTGGCTTCGTTTGGCATTCGGGCCCGACTACGACCAGTACGATGGTTAGTACTATTTCTCTCGTTCGTATCCCCTGCGGGCGAAGCGAATGGGTCATTCCGGGCCTTAGCTTTGCCATAATCGTTCTAGGATGAGATCTGTATTCCTTCTAGTCCTCGCTTTTTGTGTGTTCGCGCAGGCGCAGACGCCTCCGGCAGCGCCGAAGCCCGCTGCTCCGGCCGCAACAACTCCGGCGAAGCCGGCCGCCGCTCCGGCGCCGGGGGTGGCGAAACCTGCCGCTACCCCGGCGGCGGCCGCACCCACTGGCGGCGCTCCGCCGGCCGCGGCAGCTCCCGCCGGTGCCCCGGCTGCGGCAAAGCCTCCGATCGCCGCGCCGAAAAAGCCGACCATCGCCGATGTGCGCGAATGGGTGGATCGCGCTGAGAAGCGCTTGCTCGACCTGAGTGTTGAATCGGGCCGGATGGAATGGATTGCCGCGACCTACATCACCGACGATACCGAGATTCTGTCGGCGCAAGCTAACCAAAAGGCGATCTCGGGCACGGTGGAATTAGTCAAGGAATCGGCGAAGTTCGCGGGCATTCCGCTGCCGGAAGATCTCGACCGGAAGATGAAGCTGCTGAAGCTCGCCCTGACGCTGCCCGCGCCGTCGAACGAGAAGGAAGCCGAAGAGCTGACGCGCATCAAGAGCGGCATGGAAGGCACGTACGGCAAAGGCAAGTACTGCCCGCAGACCGCGCCCAAGAGCGGCGACGACAACAAAGACGGCTGCCTTGACCTGACCGAGATCACGCGGATCATGGCAAATAGCCGCGACGACGCCGAACTGCTGGAGGTCTGGGACGGTTGGCACAAGATCTCACGTCCGATGAAGCAGCCCTTTGTGCGCTATGTGGAATTGGCGAACAAGGGAGCCAAGGAGATCGGCTTCAAGGATGTCGGGGCAATGTGGCGCTCCAAGTACGACATGGCGCCGGAGGCTTTCTCGAAGGAACTGGATCGGCTTTGGGAGCAGGTAAAGCCGCTGTACGTCTCACTGCACGCCTACGTACGCGCGAAGCTGGTGGAGCAATACGGCGAACGCGCGGTGAAGCCGAACGGGCCTATTCCGGCACATCTGTTAGGAAACATGTGGGCGCAGAGCTGGGAGAATATCTACCCGATGGTTGCGCCTCCGAATGCCGATCCCGGCTTCAACCTGACGGAGATTCTGAAGCGCAAGAAGGTGGACGAGAAGGAGATGGTGCGTTACGGCGAGCGCTTCTTCACGTCGCTTGGATTCGAACCGCTGCCGGAGACCTTCTGGCAACGTTCGCTGTTCGTGAAGCCCCGGGATCGCGAGGTGGTGTGCCATGCGAGCGCGTGGGATGTGGACGCGGTGAACGATCTTCGCATCAAAATGTGCATCGACATCACCGATGAAGACTTCAACACCATTCATCACGAGTTGGGCCACAACTTCTACCAGCGCGCTTACAACCAGCAGCCATTCCTGTTTCGCGACAGCGCCAATGACGGCTTCCATGAAGCGATCGGCGATGCGGTTGCTCTTTCGATCACACCGGATTACCTGGTGAAGATCGGGCTGCTCGACAAGGTGCCGCCGCCGTCCAAGGACACAGGCCTCCTGCTGAAGAAGGCCCTGGAGAAGATCGCGTTCCTACCGTTCGGACTGGTGATCGATCAATGGCGTTGGAAGGTGTTTAGCGGCGAGATCACGCCGGAGAACTACAACAAAGCCTGGTGGGATCTGCGCCTGAAGTATCAGGGTGTGGCGCCGCCCAATGAGCGCACGGAGGAAGACTTCGATCCGGGCGCCAAGTATCACGTGCCGGCAAACGTGCCGTACACGCGCTACTTCCTGGCGCACATCCTTCAGTTCCAGTTCCATCGTTCACTCGCTCAGGAGGCGGTGTGCAGCGAACCGCTGAACCGCTGCTCGATTTACGACAGCAAGCCGGCGGGCGAGAAGCTGAAGGCAATGCTCGAAATGGGGCAGAGCCGGCCCTGGCCTGTGGCGCTGCGAGCGCTTACGGGCGGCACCCAAATGGATGCCACGGCCATTCGCGATTACTTCGCTCCGCTGCAGAAGTGGCTCGACGAGCAGAACCAGGGTAAGCCGGCCGGCTGGTAGAGCCTAGCGTTCGCTGTCGAGCGCCTGCATCTGCTGAGAACCATACCGAGCGCCGGCTACTTCCGTTGCCGGCACGGCTTCTTCGATGCGCGCCAAGTCTGACGGGGAGAGATGAACGGCTAGGGCGCCCAGCGACTCCTCAAGTTGTGTGCGCTTGCGCGCTCCGATCACGGGCACGATCGTGTTTCCTTTCGCCAGAACCCACGCAATCGCCAGTTGCGACGTAGTGACACCCTTCTCGGAGGCGATTGCTTGCAACTGCTCGACGATACGGTTGTTGCGCTGAAGATTCTCGCCGGTGAAGCGAGGCAGATGGGCGCGAAAATCGTTTGCCCCGCTGGGTCGTGAGCCGCTCAGCAGGCCTCGCGAGAGGACGCCATAAGCGGTCAGCCCGATTCCGAGATCTTCGAGAGCCGGCAGGATCGCCTCTTCCGGACTGCGGCTGATGAGCGAGTATTCAATCTGCAGGTCCGTGATCGGGTGTACGGCATGAGCTCGGCGAATGGTCTCGGGACCTACTTCGGAGAGGCCGATGGCACGGACGTACCCTGCCTTGACCATGTCGGCTATGGCGCCGATCGTGTCTTCGATCGGTACCTGCGGGTCGAGCCGAGAGGGCCGGTAGATGTCGATGTAATCGACGCGCAGACGGTTGAGCGTATAGGCAAGCCAGTTCTTCACGGCCGCAGGGCGGGCGTCGTATCCGCTCCAGCTTCCATCCGGTCCACGCATAGCTCCGAATTTCACCGACAGGAGCACCTTGTCGCGGCGGCCCTCTATGGCGCGGCCGATCAGCATCTCGTTATGGCCCGAGCCGTAGAAGTCGCCTGTGTCGAGCAGATTGATACCGGCGTCAATGGCGGCATGGATCGTGGCGATGCTTTCGGCCTCATCGGCTGTCCCGTACATGCCGGACATGCCCATGCATCCGAGCGCGAGCGGGAAGACGGTGGGTCCGGTTTTTCCAAGTTGGCGATGGTTGGTCATGAGATCAAGCGTAGGGCAGGTGCTCTCTTTTGGGAAGTAGGCACTCTCCGGTTCTATACTTACTCGATGGAAACCGACGTCGATGCGCTGGTGCGGGAGATCATCGAGCGAATCGCCGACAAGTGGACACTGCTCGTACTGGAAGTTCTCAGCGAGCATGGAGAATTGCGGTTCACGCGCATCGGCGAGCTGGTGGGCGGGATTAGTCAGAAAATGCTGACAAAGACGCTACGGCAACTGGAGCGCGACGGCCTGGTGGTCCGCACGGTTCATCCGGTAATCCCGCCGCATGTCGAGTACAAGCTTACGCCGATGGGCGAAAGCCTGAGCGCTGCATTTTGCGGGGTTTGGATTTGGGCGACCGAGCACCGCGAGGCGATCGCGCGTGCCCGGTCGTCATTCGATGCTGTTACCGGCGCGTCTGAGGCGCAGCGGGCTGGTTGAGCAGGCTGTGCTTGCGGCTGTAGCCGAAGTAGATGCACAAGCCGATCGCAAGCCAGATGATGAGCCGCAGCCAGTTCTCCCAACCAAGGCCGGCCATCAGGAAGAGATTCGCTGCTATTCCCAGTATCGGAACCACCGGAACCAGCGGTGTGCGAAACGGCCTCGGTAATTCGGGGTGAGTGCGGCGCATCACCATGATGCCGGCACAGACCAGGACGAAGGCGAACAGCGTGCCGATACTGGTCATTTCGCCTACAAGTTGGATCGGCGCGAATGCTGCGAATAGCGCGACAAACACCATGAAGAGCAGGTTGCTGCGCCACGGCGTCCGGTACTTGGGATGAATGTCGCTGAAGAGCTTCGGCAGCAGGCCGTCGCGGGACATTGAGTAGAACACGCGCGACTGGCCTAGCAGCATGACGAGAATGACAGAGGTGTATCCGGCGATAATCGCGAGCTTGATGGCCTTGGCGAGCCAGAGAATACCCGTTCGATCGATAGCTAACGCGACGGGCGCCGCGGTGTTCATCTCGGTGTAATTCACGATGCCCGTCAACGTGTAGGAGAAGAGCACGTAGAGGATCGTGCAGACGGCAAGTGAACCGATGATACCGATCGGCATGTCGCGCTGCGGGTTCTTGGTTTCCTGCGCGGCGGTGGACACTGCGTCAAATCCTATAAAGGCGAAGAAGACGACACCGGCAGCTCGTACAATACCGCTCCAACCGAAGTGGCCGGACTCGCCCGTGTTCGGCGGGATGAACGGGGTGTGGTTAACGGGGTTGATATACGACCAGCCGAAGAGGATGAACAACACGACGACGGAGACCTTCAGAACCACGATGACCGCGTTGGCTCGGGCGGATTCCTGAATGCCGGTGATCAGCAGCCACGAGATTAAGGCCACCACGATCATCGCCGGTATGTTTACGATCCCGTGCCCGACCGTCCCATCGGCAAACTTGATCTCCTGCCAAGGGGAGTTGATGTATTGCGGAGGAAGGATGATGCCGAAATCAGCGAGGAACGATGCCACGTAACCGGACCAACTGACTGCCACTGTGGCCGCTCCCACTGCGTATTCGAGCACAAGATCCCAACCGATGATCCACGCCAGCAGTTCACCCATGGTCGCGTACGAATAGGTGTACGCGCTGCCGGCGATAGGAATCATGGTGGAGAACTCGCTGTAGCACAGGCCGGCGCACGCGCAGCCGAACGCTGCGAGCACGAAGGCCAATACGACGGCGGGTCCGGCGTGATTCGCGGCGGCGATGCCGGTGAGGGAAAACAATCCCGCACCAATAATAGCTCCAATGCCGAGCGCAACCAGTTGGACCGGTCCGAGCGTACGCTTAAGCGCATGCTCGCCTTCGGCTTCCGTCATGATGCGACTGAGGGGTTTTGTCGCAAACAAGTTCATGCGTAGTCCTCTTTCTTCCGCCAAAGGAAGTAAACCGGGATGCCCAGCAGCACGATGATGAGGCCCGGCCAAGTGTAGTTTGGTTTGTATAGTAGCAGCAGGATTTCAATCAGTCCAGCAGTCACAATGTAGATGATAGGCAGGACCGGGTAGCCGATCGCCTTGTAAGGCCGTTCCATGTCGGGTCGCGTGCGGCGTAGGACGAAGATGCCCGCGATGGTCAGCATGTAGAAAATCAGCACCGCGAAGATGACGTAGTCGAGCAGGTCGCCGTAACGTCCGGAGAGCGTCAGAAGGCAGGCCCAGACACATTGCATCCAGAGCGACGTGGAGGGGGTGTGGGTCCGTGGGTCGAGCTTGCCGGCTTGTTGAAAGAACACTCGATCCTGCGCCATCGCATAGTAGACGCGCGCTCCGGCCAACAACATCCCGTTGACGCAGCCGAATGTCGAAACCATGATGGCAGCGGCGAGCAACTGTACGGCGACCGGTCCAAACATCTGCTGCCCTACCGCAGTCGCCACACGATCCTGCGGGGCTGTCTGGATCGACTCCAGCGGTAGCGCGTACAGATAGACCAGGTTGCAGGCGAGGTAAAGGGCTGAGACGATGCCCACGCCGAGCGCCAGCGAAAGGGGCAGGTTGCGTTTGGGATTCCGCACCTCGCCCGCGGTGAAGGTCACGTTGTTCCACGCGTCGGAGGAGAACAGCGCGCCGACCATCGCGACACCGACCAGTCGAATCGTGTCCCAGGTCCAGCCGGCAGTGGGCCCCCAGAAGTTCTCGCCGAAGTTGCGAGCCACCGCTCCGTCATTGCGGCCGAGCAGGAAGCCGAAGCCGATCAGGCCCAGCAGTGCTCCTGTCTTAGCAAAGGTGAATACGTTCTGGATTCGCGAGCCGGTCTTCAGGCCGCGCGTGTTGCTCCACGTTAGCAGGACGAGGACCGCGATCGATAGCAGTTGTTGGGTACTGACGAAGGGCAGGATCTGGTTCTCGGCGGAGATCCAGGGAAAGAAAACGCCTGTATACTTCGAAAACGCTACTGCGACGGCAGCTACCGTTCCGGTCTGAATAACGAGGAACAGTGTCCAACCGTAAAGAAAGCCCCACATGGGGCCGAACGCTTCGCGAAGGTAAACGTATTGGCCGCCGGCGTGGGGCATGGCTGCCGCAAGGTCCCCGTAGCTGAGGGCCGCGATGATCGTCAACACGGCAGTTACGATCCACGTTGTCAGGAGCAGTCCTGGGGACTGTACCTGACGGGCGATGTCGGCGGCAACGATGAAGATGCCCGATCCGATCATGGAGCCCATCACCAGCGTGGTCGCATCGACCAGGCCGAGGCCTTTCACCAATCCCGCGTCGCTACTCATGTGCCAGCTTCATCCAGTCCTCCGCGCTTCGGCGCACATCCGGATACAAGTCTCCTACAACTGCGATCGAATCCGCTCCTGCCGCCCAAACAGAGGCGGCTTTCGTGCGGTCGATTCCACCGATGGCTACCAGCGGCGCCTGCGCTAACGGCTTCAATCTTCGCAACTCCTCGAGACCAACCTCGGGATCGGGGTTGAACTTGGATTGTGTGCCGAAGATCGGCCCCAGTGCGACATAGTCGATGGGCTCGGCTGCAGCCGCTCGGAGCTGGGCTTCGTTGTGTGTGGAAAAACCGAGGGTGCGGTTTGGTCCACCGATCCTGCGGACATCGGCAGGAGGCAGGTCGTCTTGCCCGACGTGCACCGCCGCATCGAGCAGCATCGCGATATCCGCACGATCATTGATGACGAACGTCGCCCGCGCGCTAGCGCATAGTTCCGCGATGCGTGTCGCGCACGCGTACAGGTCCCGATGGAAGTGGGCCTTGTGCCGCAACTGAATGATCCGAGCTCCTGCGTTGAGCAGCGCTTCGGCCGCATCGACAAGATTGAGACGGCAACGCTCAATCACCGCCGTATCCAGGATGGGATAGAAGCGAGGCAGCGTCATTGGCGCAGGTACCGGTCGAACCACTCGGTAGTGCGGCGAAGCGCGTCAATCCAAGTGGTGTCGCGAATGAAGCCGTGGCTCTCCTGGGGATAAAACATGTGGGCGAAGGGCTTACCTTCGTGGACGAGCTTCTCAGTGAGTTGGACCGCGTCCTGAAACAGCACGTTGTCATCGACCATGCCGTGGATGATCAGCAGATTGTCGCGAAGGTTGTTGGAAAAATGTAGCGGCGAGCTGCGGCGGTAGGCTTCCGGATTCGATGATGGTGTGTTCAGCCGCTGTCCGCTGTAGCCCGCGTTGTAGTTCTCCCAATCATTGACGGCCGCCCAGGACGAGCCTGCCTTGAAAGCGCCCGGCGCTTGAAACAGCGCCATGTTGGTCATGAATCCGCCATAGCTCACGCCCCAGATGCCGAGCCGGTTGGTGTCGACGTTGCCCAGAGTCTTCAGGTAGTCAACCGCGCCGAGCACATCTTCCAGGTCCTTGCCGCCGAGGTGCAGATATACATCCGTACGCCAGTCGCGGCCATATCCTGTGCTGCCCCGGTAATCGACGTCAAGAACAACGTAGCCTTTGTTTGCTAGGTACGTGTTGTAGACGTAGCGCAGTTCGTTGTATGAGCCCCATTGTTGCAGGACGCTGGTAGCGATGCCTGCGCCATGCACGTATACGATGGCGGGTCGCGGCGCCTGGGTCTTGTCGGCAGGGTTGTAGCCCGGCGGGAGCATCAGCTTAGCCGCCACCATCTTGCCGTCGCCTTTCGAGGGGAACTGCACGTATTGAACCTTGGGCCAGGAGTATGTTGCGAACTCGGCCCGCGGGCTCCTGGTGACACGCTCGTTATTTACCCATAGGTCGAATGGGTTCGTTTCGTCAGCTCGGCGTACGGCTGCGAAGCGCCCGTCCTCGGTAACGTTGCCGATATGAAGGCCCGGAGTGCCGGATAATTGCTCCTTTCCAGACCCATCCGGACGGATACGGTAGAACTGCCGCTGCGAGGTCCCAGCCTCGGTCGAGGAATAGTAGAGCCACTCGCCTTTCCATTCGGGAGGCCCGGAGAAGGACTCTTCGCGGATCTCCCAATTGCCGCGCGTGATCTGGACGGCCTTCGCCTTCTCCTCGGTCGCCGAGATCCGGTACAGATGCGCGAAGCCGTCTTTGTCACTGGTGAAGAAGATCTGCTGCGAGTCTGGAGACCAGCCGGCGAACCCGTAGTCGACCCAGGCCGCGTCCGTCTCTTCGTAGGCCACCCGGCTCTTGGCTGTCGCCGCGTCAATGACCGCGATCTGGCGCTTCTTGAAGTCAGGGGAGAAATGCGCAAGCAGCACGCGCTTGCCATCCGGCGACCAGCGCAGATCGTTGATCTCCCAACGATCTCCTCCACGATCGATGGTGCGGGCCGCGGCGGCCCCATCGGACGGCGCCAGGAGAATGCTCTGTTCTTCCGGCTGGTCACCGGCAATCGATCGATTGAAGGGACGCGCCGTAACCACCCGACCGGAGAAGTTAGGAAGCGGCAGTTCGCGGCCGCCTTTTGCGACAACGCACAAGAAAGTCGTCCCATCGGGAGACCATTCGAAAGAACTCAAAGTCCCGCCCTGAATGTCCGACGCCTGCCAGATCTGCCCATTGGACAGATTCTGCACGATGATCTGGCCGCCGCGAATGGACGCGAGCAGTTCACCGTTCGGCGAGAAGGCCGGTGAGGTTTCCGCTGATTTGGTGCGCGTTAGTCGCACCAGCGGCGTGGAGCCGTCCGCCGCACGAACGTACAGATCGCGTTTATAGGAGAAGGCGGCGCGCTTGCCATCGCTTGAGACGTCGAAGTCGGCCAGTCCCGGAGGCGGCGCAAGGTAACGGCGCAAGCGGTCATCGCGCTGCTCTTCGCTGGCGTTGAGTTCGTCCTTCTCGGACTCAAGGTCGGTGAGGCGAACCAGCTTCTTGGTATTCGCGTGATACGCGTAAAGATCGCGGAAGCGCTTGCCTTCGGCATTCCACAGAAAGAGCAGCACGGGCGCCTTCTTCGCCCAACGGACGTTGGATGGACTGGTCCCCCACGCGTAGGGTCGAGTAAAGAGCTGCTCAAGCGTTGCGTACGACTGGCCGGCCGCGGCGACTGCGCCTATCAGTAATAAGACGACGTAACGCATGCCCAGAAGTAACGCCTATGATAGCTCGGAGCCCGTTATCCTCCGAAGCAGTACAAGCGCCCATCCTGCGACCCGATTACGAAACGATTCCCGTCCATCGCCGGCGAAGCTGACACTGGGGCGCCCGCGGTGAACTTCCAGACTTCTTTGCCGGCAGTGTCGAGCGCGTACACATTCCCGTCATTCGAGCCGAAGAAGATGCGGCCGTCGCTCGTAATCACGGGCGATGAATCGATGCGGGCTTTGGCGGCGAAGCTCCAGACTTCTTTTCCCGTCTTGGCGTCGAGGGCATGCAGGATCTTATCGCGACCGCCGACGTACACACGGCCGTTCATCACCGCGGCTGTCGCGTAGTAGGGAAACTTGCGCTGCGGATGCTCGTAGCGCCACAGGATACGCCGGCGCGGGAGGTCGGCCGCCAACACTTGATTGTCGAACGTGCCGAAGTACGCGACCTGTCCTTCGATCGCGGCTGAGGCGCCGGTGTAGGAACCAATCGTCACCTCATATGCCTGCTGGCCGTTGGCAATGCGGATCGCTCGCAGCACGCCATCGCACCCGGAGATGAATGCGAGTCCGTTGACCACAGCGGGTGTCGCATGCACCTGCGCTTTGGTTTTCACTTGCCACGCCAGTTTTCCTGTCGCGGCGTCCACCGCGTACAGAATCCCGTCATACGACCCGATCAGCACCTTACCTTCGGCCACCACTGGAGACGACTTGATCTCGCCGCCGGTCTTCATCGTCCATTTCGCTTTCCCAGTGGCGGCATCAATGGCGTGGATCGATCCCATCAGATCGCCGATGTAGACGATGCCCGCGTGCACTGCGGGCGAAGACTCGCCCATGGCTTCGGACGCCTTGTACTTCCACCGCAGTTTCCCGGTCTGCATGTCGACCGCATGGACCTCACCGTTGGACACGCCGAAGTACGCCGCGCCACCCGCGATAGCAGCCGAGGACTCGATCGCGTCTCCGGCTTCATAGGTCCACAGCAGCTTTGGCGCTTTCGGCGGCGTCGCGGTGGTGACTCCCGTCAATTGGGGATTGCCGCGGAACTGCGTCCAATCGGCGCGGCAGGAAAGCGCGAAAGCGAGAAGAATTACCAGGCGCACTCGTAGATCTCCATGGCGTTCAGCGGGCGCGGGTTGAATCGCCCGGTCCATTGCTCGGACGCCTCTTTGGAAAGACGCGGCAGATCCTCCTTGGGCACACCCAACTCGGAAAGAGACGAGGGCAAGCCCGCATCGGACGCGAGTTCCCGCAGAAAGGCGGCGAGATCCGGATGAAATTCCGAGTACTCGCGGCAGGCGTTCCAGCGCACGACGTGGGGCAGAAGCACGGCCAAAGCAGGCCCGTGGACGATGCCGTAATTTTTCGTCAGCGGATTGGCGCAGGCGTGGGCGGCGCCAAGCATTGAATTCTCAATCGCCAATCCAGCCAGGTACGCGCCCACCTGCATCTCTTCGAGCGACTGATCGTCGGTCTTCATGAACGAATGCGGAAGGCGCTTCCACGCCCCGCGCGTGAAGGATAACGATAGCGAATTGCGACGCGTCGTCACCAGTGTTTCTACCGCATGCGCGATGGCGTCAAAGCCGGAGGCGGCACGCACAGACGCGGGAACCGTTCGCGTCAGTTCGGGATCAAGGAT
Organism: Bryobacteraceae bacterium; assembly: GCA_035634155.1. GTDB lineage: Bacteria > Acidobacteriota > Terriglobia > Bryobacterales > Bryobacteraceae > DASQDN01. Next base: position 13,385 of record DASQDN010000551.1, read on the forward strand.
GGTGACCGCGAACGCAGCCTTCGGATCGCCGCACGCCATCTTCGTTTTCGTCTCCGCGTCCGAGATCACCGCGTAGGATTGCGCTTCACTTCCCGTACCGGCAGTAGTGGGAATGCCGATCATCGGCAGCATCGGCTTGCGCGCTTTGCCGTAGCCGCGGTAGTCCCGTATGGACCCGCCATTCGTCAGCAGGAAGTTGATCGCCTTGGCGCAATCGAGAGAACTTCCCCCACCGAGAGCAATGATCGAGTCGATTCCCGTATCGGCGGCAAGAGCGCGCCCCCGCTCAGCGGAGTTGGAATCCGGATTGGCCCCGAAGTCGGCAAACCAC
>DASQDN010000552.1:0-2994 GCA_035634155.1 Bryobacteraceae bacterium
GTTTACAGAGGAGCCTGCAAGTCATCTCCATCGAGGACCTGGTTACACCTCCGTCGGTCGCTCCCATGGGGACAGACACGATGCTTTTCGCCCGGCTGCAGCGGATGGTATCGCAGCTCAGCGCACGCGAACAAGACGTCATTCGAATGCTCTATTTCGAGGGCCGCACGGTGTATCACGTCGCCTCGACGCTGGGCATCTCGCCTGGGCTCGTGTCTCGCACACACGGAGTGGTATTGGACAAACTTCGACGATTGCTGCTGCCGACAGAACCGCAGCTCGCAAAGGTTGCATAGGTAGGTCACATGAAGATAAAGAATGTAGTTTTGGTGGCAGTATCCATCGCGTTCCTTGCCGCCCTCAGTGGTTTTGGCCAGGTTTCGAACCCACCGGCCAAGTGGCTATATGGCTACGTGGGATCGCAGGGGAAATGGTTCACGATCGGCCCGACGCTAGCCGTCTCTAGCTCAGGACAGATCGACGCGGTTGTGACGCAAGGTCCAGTGGGTCCGCAGGGGGCGCAGGGCATTGCTGGTCCGATTGGTCCGCAGGGTCCAGCAGGTCTGCCAGCGCCGAAGCGCCGCAAAGCCATGCTGACCTACGATGCTGTAGCGAAGGTGTGGGTGTTGCCAGCAACCAGTGACCTTTCCACAGTCGAGATCTCGGTGAACGGTATTGAATATTGGGCGGGGCTCGATTACACGATTGTGGCGGGGAAGGTAGCGGCGATCGGCACGAACATGCTGCCCGAGCACAGGGTCACTGCGGAGTACGATCAGTAGTGTGAAACGAATTGTTCTTGCTGCTGTTGTCATTGCCTACATTGCCAACCTCTCGCTTGTGCTCGCGCAGCGCGGCGTCGTCGATTACGATACGCAGATCAAGAACAAGCCCGGCTTCCGCAGCGGCTTCTGGTACGACGGCCGCGACTATCACGTCGATCCGTACCTCACCGATCATGTGAGGCCAACCGAACCTGACATCAGGCCAGGCCGCTGCAGGATCGGGACTGACTCGGTAATGGCTTCTTGGACGCGAGTCCGGACGCCCAGCTATGAGTACATTTGCATCCCGGACGGCCAAGGCGGGTTCCGCTGGGGACGCAGCAAATTAGAAACCACGTGGTGAACCGAAGTGGGTAGTTCGTGCTACCCGACTGAATCGAAAACTGTGGCCATTGCACCACAATGTGCAGGGTTTTTTTGTACCCATAAGTGCTTGATTCTACGTTCGGCGTCGTTTGGCACTTCCACCGCTCTTCGCGATGGTTCGGTTGTGCTCCGCTTTCGGAGTGTTCAGATCGGCTAAGTGTAGTTCTGTGGCCTGGCCAATCGTCATGTCCGGGTTGCCCGCGAAGTACGGGGCAAGCTTCCGGTCGAGCCGAAGCATCTCTCGCAGCGTTTCCTTGTCGCGCTTCATCCTGGCCTCGGAACGGCGCGCGTAGTTGTAGGAGGAAAGCTTCGCCTCGAACGACGTCCGGTACCTCCGATACTGTTCCAGCGTGGCGCTACGCAGGTTGACCCAAGCGCCATCTAGCTCAATGAACTGTGGAACATGCTCGAATCCCTCTAGCGGCAACGCTTGCTGGCGCGCGTCGGTCCTTGCGATGGTTCGGCGCATCTCGTGACGAACGGCGTTGACTATAACCTTCATCACGATTGTGTCCCGCAGCTCTAGCCACTCTTTAGCGCTGTCCGTCGCGAGTCGCATAATCACGGCCTGTGCAATATCGGTGGCCTCGAACAGAATGCCATCCCCTTGCAACTCGGTTGTTGCACGGATTGCATCAACAAGCGTCTTGCTTGTATCGGACATGGCTTCCCCCTCATGGAAGTTCGCGGGAGGCGGGGACGATGAGGGCGCCCCGCCGTCGGGTCCGCTTTAAGAGCCGGTGATCAGCCAGCTTCTTTTTCACAATAACTCAAAAAGGGGGCTGCGGAAACGGATGGGTTTCGTGGTTCTGTTTCAGGTAGTACTCCTTGCGACAAACGTCGCAAACATAATGTGAAAACTCTGGACATGTCCACGATGCTCTGGCCGTACATGAGCTGCAGTGCTTTGGTGTGTGGAACTCTGCCCACGTTATGAGATTGGCGGCGGTTCGTAACACGAGCCTTCGCAAGCGGCTCGGAATGTGAAATGCAGGGGCGGGCTCGGGAGTATAGCGGGGAGCGGTCCTTATGCTGAAGTCGGGCTGGTGGGATTTCAATTCTTATCCCGTTATCAAAGGTCTTTATAGACGTCGCTGCGGTGGCGGATGCGGGCGACTCGCACCAACGCTTCGTCGGTGAACACCTCGTACACGATGCGATAATCGCCCACACGAATTCGATACATCGGCGGCTCGACGTCGACCAGTCGCTTGTTTCCGAAGGGCAACGGGTCCTCTGCCAACTGCGCGATTGCTTTGAGGATTTTGCCTTTAAACGGCTCGTTTATCGATCGAAGCGACTTAACTGCACTTTTGGAAACTTCAACTTTCCACGATTTCGTAGCCATGCTCTTCCAGCACTTCTTCTAGGGGGTAGTGCTGCTCGCCGCGCGTCCGCTCGGCGTACAGGGCATCCGCTTCGTCCTCTGTGAGCTCCTCAACAGCAGGGTTTCTAAGCGGCCGCTTCTGTGCTGGCGTCTTCGTCTCGCGCTTATTGGGTGGCTTCGGCATGGCGCTGCGCCTGCCTCTATTATGAACCGTCATTGCCTTTCCTTCAATCGTTCGCCGCCGCGCGCCGCAGTAGTGAACGTACTCTGTATAGCCGGCGCTCGGCGCGGCGGCATTCGAGGCGGTGGGTCGAGTGTGCTGACCAGTGCCCAAGCGATTGCTTCGGCCAATGGCGGGTCGATTTGTGCGCGCTCGACTTCCCCAGCTAGCTTTCGCTTAGGCACGGCTTCACCTCCTACGTCTCGCTGCCAGGGTCCGCAAACTGCTGAGGCTGCTGCCACGCAACGCGCCGTTGTTCGAGCGTCTGGAAGATCTTCATCCTGTGTTCTTCCATG
>DASQDN010000553.1:0-8246 GCA_035634155.1 Bryobacteraceae bacterium
GTACCCCTGATCTTCGGCGGCAAGGTCTACAGCTCGCTCGAGCGAGTCATGTCCGTCAAACTTATCCTGGTTCTCGGCTACCTGCTCTTCGTCACCATTGCCTTCGCAAGCTGGGATACCTGGATCGAAATCTTCTCCGGCTTCTTTAAATTCGGAATGCTGCCCCAAGGCGAAGTAAACTGGGCCCGCTTGGCCGCCTTCACCGCCATTGCCGGAGCCGGCGGACTCACCAACAGCACCTTCTCCGGATATGCGCGCGATAAAGGCTGGGGCATGGGAGCGCAAACCGGAGCCATCGCCAGCGCCGTAGGTGGCCGCACCATCAAGCTCTCTCACACCGGCAAGGTGTTCGACATCAATCCCGAAACCCTCACCCGCTGGCAATCCTGGCTCGGCGTCATCAAGCGCGACCAGTTTCTGCTGTGGCTTCCGGGCTGCTGCCTCGGCATGGCTTTGCCCGCGATGTTCTCCTACGAATTCCTACACGGGAACGTCGCCAACGTCGAAGGCAACGCCGTCGCCGCCATGACCGCCAACGCCATAGCCGGCCGCCACGGACCCATCTTCTGGTTCCTCACACTCATCTGCGGCTTCCTCATCATGGCCCCAACCCAAGTCACGCAGCTCGATCAGATCGCCCGCCGCTGGACCGACGTCTTGTGGATCGGCTCCCGCCGACTGCATCGCGTGGAAGCCAACAAATCCAGCCGCGTCTACTATACGCTCCTGTCTATTTATTGCGTCTGGGGACTCATCGCACTGCGGGTCGCGCCTGACCCGCTCATCCTCGCCATCGCCACCGGAGTCATGTGGAACTTCGCCTATGCGTTCACCTCGCTCCACCTGCTCTGGGTCATGCTCAAGCTCATGCCCCAACCTCTCCGCCCCGGCCCGCTGCAATGCGCCGGACTGCTCGCGGGAGCCGTCCTCTACGCCGGCATCTCCGCTATCGCGCTCGCGCAGCAATGGCCCGCCATCCGAGCCTTCTTCGGCTTCTAAGCAGGAGCCGCAAACAACGTGTCGCGCCCCAAAAGCCACTCGGGATCGAAACGCCGCTTCACCGCCATCATGCTTTCAATCGATTCGGCCGAATACTGCAGCTTCAACAAGTGAGCCTTGCGTTTGCCCAACCCATGCTCGGCCGAAACCGTCCCCCCAAGCGCGACAGCCTGCGCAGCGAACTCCTTCAACAGCGCCGTCGCAACCTCGGCGTCCTCCGCCGACGCCGGCAGCATTTGCACGTGCACATGCGCATCCCCGATATGCCCGTACAGCACATACTTCCCGTTAAGCTCGGCGTCGAGCCGCTGCTTGTAAAACGTCAGCATTTCCCGATTTCTCGCAATCGGGACCGCGTAATCCGTGCCCATTTTCAGAAACCCGCGGCGCAGCACCGTTTCATTCACCATCTCAGGCAAAGTATGCCGCAGCTTGCGAAATCGTTCCCGATCGGCCGCACTCACCGCAAACCAGGACAACTCCGCCAGCGCCCCAGCCCGCGAAAGCCTCTCATCCCAAGCCTCCAGATCCGCCGCGCCTTCTGCCTCAATCAGCAACGCCCCGCCCGCCTCGGCCGGAATATCGGGAAAACGCGCGTGGATTAAATCCAGCGCATTTCGATCCACATATTCCAGCATCCGCAAACCCGCAATCGGCCTCCAGGCATCCACCGCGTCCAACGTATCGGCATCGCTGCGAAAGAACACAACCGCCGAAAACAGCTCCTTCGGCATCGGGAGCAGTTGCAGACCCGCTTCCAGCACAATCCCCAAAGTTCCTTCCGAGCCGCAAAACAAATCCACAAACTCCATCCCCGGCGCCAGCGGATACCCGGCCGTACACTTGGTAGTCGCCGGCCAGGGAATCTCCGGGACGGGAAAGTCGATGCGCTCCCCGCAACGATACTCCCGCACACTTCCGTCCATTAACGCCACGCGAAGTTCCCGCACATGGCGCCGCGTACTCCCATACAGGAAACTCCGCGAGCCACTCGCATTCGTAGCAATCGAGCCCCCCACCGACGCCGTAATCTCCGTCGGGTCCGGCGGATAAAACTGTCCCGTGCGAGCCGCCGCCGCCTGCAACTCCATCAACGCCACACCGGCCCCAACCCGAGCCAGCCCATCTGAAATATCAATCCGTCGAAAACTCTCCAGCGAAACAGCCCACCCGCCGCGAGCCACGCCGCCGCCCGTCAACCCCGACCGCGCCCCAACCACCGTGACCGGCATTCGCTCCCGCACCGCGCGATGAAGAATTTCAATCACCTGGCCTTCGTCGCGAGGAACAAAGACCGCATCCGCATGACCGGAGAACCCGGACGCGTCCCGAACATAGCCCTCAAGGGCTGCGGCAGTAGGAACGGAAGACAAAAGATCCGGCATGCTGCTACTGTATCGTCCTCTACCGACACCCAACGTCGTCACGGCAGGTGTCGCGACCGAGAAGGTCGAACACTCCCCAAGCTTTCAAGGATCAAGCACCGTAAGCTGACGTTTCATCTCCATCAACCTCGCGAGTTCCGTGCGCTTCCCGCGCTCGAACCATCGCAGCCAAAGGACGTACGCCGGCAGCCCTATCCAGCCGATCAGAATCACCGGCCAGGAAGTCAGCAGCGGTATCGCTCGCGCTGGGTATCCCTCCATCGCGGACACCAGAAAACACACAGCCACAAGCTGCGCCGCGTAGACCCACATTCCCATGCGGCTGGCCTTCAAGCTGCTCTGGCAACGCCGTATAGCAAGATCGACAAACGCCGCCGTGGTCTCGCCAAGCGGACGCCAGGTGCCCCGAGCAAACCATAGGCTCCCAACCCACATACCGATAATGAAAATCCAGCCTTCCACTGCGAGCACCACATCCATCGGCGCACCGGATGCCGCAGCTCGCACGACAATATAGCCGCCGACGGTAATCGTGACGAGTATCGGAGGAATCAGGCTCAGCCGTAGAAGCCGGGACTGGCGATAGGTTCGGTACTTCAGCCGTTCTTCCTCGTGCGACGTATCGCGAGGTTGTGGCCCGGATTGCCACTCCCGGCGCCAGGCAGCGATCTGCGCATCGTCATTCATGAGAGTTCCTCGTCCATTGCCTTCTTCAGTTGTTGTCGGGCTCGATTCAGGCGAGCTCCCACGTTGCTTTCGCTGATGCCCACCACTTCCGAAATTTCCCGGTAGTCCAGTCCTTCCAGCATCAGCAGGACAACCTCGCGATAAATCAACGGCAGTTGCTGAATCGCCCGCGCCAGCCGCCCCCGCTCGTGCTCCCGCGACAACTGTGCTTCCACGTTGCAGCGAGGATCCTCCGGATCCACCTGCGTATCCAGAAGTCCGATGGTCGAACGCCGCTTAACGACGTAGCTCATGCATCGGTTGTGCGCGATTCGAAACAGAAACGCGCGCTCCGAACACTCGCCTCGAAACTTTGGTAAGGCGCGCCAGAGTGCAATCGCAATCTCCTGCAGCAAATCGTCCTGATCGCTTGCCACGCGCGCGTAGCTCGCCGCCAAACGCCTCAATGCTTGACGGTTCACTTTCAACAAACGCTCGAACAGTACCTCCGATCCGCCAGTCGGCGACTCTCCCATATCTGACAATAGTCCCTCCGCCAGCGATTTCCTTACGCGTAAGAAATCCCCGTGCTCTGTGACTTACATGGGTAGAAACGGAGGTGAAGAAATATGCGCATCCTTGTTGTTTTAGTAATGACCGCCGTGCTGCTCCCGGCGCTGTCCTATGCTCAACCGGCTACCGCTTACCATGGCTTTACACGTCTCGATCCCATGACGAAGGCCGTCGCCAAAAATGCCTACGTCGTAATCAAGGGTCAACACATCGCTCAAGTCGGGCATGGTCCTGTGCCTCGACGCAAGGGCTGGAAATATGTCGACATGTCGGGCAGATTCGGTCTTCCTGGCTTCTTCGACGCCCATGCTCACCTCACCGCCGGTCCTCTGACGGTTTCCATCGAGAATGGCGCACCCCGCCTCGCGATGACATCGGTCGACTCGGTCACTCAGTTTCAGGCGCTCGTCGCCTTGGCCTTCGGAGTCACGACTATTCGGAATCCCGCCGGCGATCCCGACGCGAACGCAAATTACGATCGGAAGCTCCGCACAGGCGAGTGGATCGGTCCCGACGCTTTGCACGCCGGATTTACCTTCGACCCGACCGCCATCGCTGGCCTCTCCATCTACCCGAAGGACAGAACGCATTGGGATCGCGAAATCGCAAGGCAGAAGCAGCTCGGAATGAGGTACGTGAAAGTCTATACCGGGTTGAGTGAAAGCGAGCTCGCGCTCGCGATTGAAATCGCGCATGCGCGCGGTCTTAAAGTCATTGGGCATCTCGACAGAATCAGTTGGACCCGAGCAATCGAGCTCGGCATAGACGCGCTAACCCACGCGCTCCCCACAAGTAAGCACCTCCTAAAGGAGCCATCGCGTGCAGAGTACATCGCCAGCCGTTCTAACCCCGATTCAAAATTCATGTATCGATGGTTTGAACTCGCCGACTACGAGAGCCCTGCGATTCAGGAACTCATACGAATGCTGGCGGCACGCCGCATTGCTGTCGACCTGACGCTGCTGGTCAACGAGATCATCTACTTCTTCAACGACGTGGACTCCGTGTTCCCGATCGCGGATCGGAAATTCAATCATCCCCTGGTCATGAAGACTCTGTTCCAAAACCTCAGCGCTTCGCACACCGGTTGGACTGAGGACGACTATAGCCGTGCCCGCTCCGTCATGCCCAAAGTGCTCGAGCTAGCGAGACGTTTCCATAAAGCGGGCGTGCCGCTGCTTCTTGGCACCGATGCCGCGGGAGGTGCGCCGTTCTATGCGAGAGAACTCTCGCTGCATGTGCGGGCCGGGATCCCGGTGTGGGAGGTTCTCCAGCTTGCTACTACCCTCGCGGCCCAGAGGCTCGGCGTGGCGAACCGCACCGGCGCGATGGAGGCTGGCAAGGAAGCCGATATCGTTTTCTTAAAACGCAATCCTTTGGACGATATTGCAAATACCCGCGATGTCGATACGGTGGTCAGCAACGGACGCGCGTATCGTTTCGACGAGTTGATTAATCTGGCTGCAAAGCTCGGCCCCGAATAATCGCCTCTTCTCGCCAGGGCCGGGCGCTACGCGCGTTAGAAAATTCCTCCAACCCTGTTAAGATACGGGAGCCGCTGGTCGTCAAATACGTTAAGAGTACAAAATCTGGGTAACAGGTATTTTGCAAAACACGTATATTATTTTTTCGCGCTTGCTCTGCGTGTGTCTTCTGCCCGCGCTCGCCGCCGTCGCAGTTCACCCCGCGCGCGCCGACAAGATCGATGAATACGTCACCGCGCAGTTACGTAGTCAGCACATCCCCGGCCTGTCCCTTGCCATCCTGAAGGGTGGGAAGCCAATCAAGCTCAAGGGATACGGCGTTGCCAATCTGGAGTTGGACGCGCCGGCAACCCCCCAGAGCGTCTACAAGATCGGATCTCTCAGCAAGCAATTCATCGCCGCGGGCCTCATGGTTTTGGCCAGGGAAGGCAAGGTCGGACTGGATAATTCAATCAGAGAATATCTGAAGGACGCTCCCGAGACGTGGCAAACCATCACCGTGCGTCATCTGTTGACTCATACAGGCGGACTGGCCAGGGAAGCGCCCGGCTTCGAGCCGCTGAAGCTGCAGAGCGACGCCGAATTGATCCAAACGGCGTATTCCACGCCTCTGTCCTTTAGTCCAGGCGAGAAGTTCGAGTACAGCAATCTCGGCTATTACGTGCTCGCGGAGATCATCCACCGGGCCTCACAGAATCCGTGGCCGCAGTACCTGCAGGAGCGGCTCTTCGCGCCTCTTGGAATGAGCGCCACGCGCACCACAACGAATGAAGAGCTGGTTCCGCACCGCGCGGACGGCCATGAATGGATAGATGGCAAGTACCGAAACGGGAACATACTGATCGGGGTTCGTCCCAGCGGCGCGTTCCTTTCCAATATTCAGGACCTCGCAAAGTGGGATTTAGCTCTGTACTCAGACCAGTTACTGTCGCAAGCGCAGCGAGAGGCGATGTGGAAGCGCGTGAAGCTCAACGACGGTTCGGAAAGACCCTATGGCTTTGGCTGGTACCTGGAGAATGTGGGCAAGCACAGGCTGGTGCGTCACGCGGGCACGATTGCTGGATTCCGCTCCGAGATGGCGCGGTTCGTAGACGACGGGCTCACCGTCATCGTACTCACCAACTCAGGCGTGTCGGTTCCCGAGAGGATCGCAATCAAGGTCGCGTCATTCTACATCCCGGATCTGTTTCCGGACCGGCGCGCCGTACAACTCCCGGCCGATGTCCTTGACGCCTACACCGGGCAGTATCAGCTCGGAGGCGGACGTTCGCTGAACATCGCCCGCAGTGACCGCAAATTACAGATCACAATGTCGCAGGGCACGATGAGGATGGAACTCGGCTCGCTTACTCCCGAAAGCAGCACACGCTTTTTCAACGAAGATGACCCACGGTCCACCTACGTTTTCTCGACGGACGATCGAGGACAGCCTCAATTCTGGGTGGAGAACGAAGAAGGCAAGCCCGGCCCAAAGGCATCGAAGAGTGATCTGCGTAAATGATGCTGCGTCCTATGGAGAGCACTGGTGGCGGGTCCGAGCCGTATACGAAGCTGCGACCTGTATACGAACTGACACCTTGGCGCGAAACATCCGATAAATCTCGTAAAATGTGCGACCTAAGCTGACCCGCTGCATCTCAGGCAGTGCAGAACCAGGACGGTTCGTCGGCACGAGGAGAAGAATGGCATCGAAACTGGATGGCAAGGTCGCAGTGATCACCGGAGGCAGCAGCGGGCTGGGGCTTGCCACGGCCCGACGCTTTGTCGAGGAGGGCGCGTTCGTCTTCATCACTGGGCGACGGGAGAAAGAGCTGGATGACGCCGTCAGCAGCATCGGTCACAACGTGAGTGCGGTGCAGGGCGACATGGCGGTATTGGCCGACATACGACGGCTATACGCGACGGTTCAAGAGCAAAAGGGCAGGGTGGACATTGTTTTCGCGAATGCCGGCACGGGCGCTTTCGCTCCGCTGGGGCAGATCACCGAGGAGCACTTCGACAGGCAGTTCGACGTGAATGTCAGAGGCCTCCTCTTCACAGTCCAGGAAGCTCTGCCATTACTGCAGGACGGTGGCGCAGTGGTATTGAACGCATCTATCGTGTCGGCTACCGGACCTGCCGCAATGAGCGTATACAGCGCCACCAAGGCGGCTGTCAGGTCCTTTGCGCGAACCTGGTCCGTCGATCTAAAGGATAGGCGCATTCGCGTCAACGCGATCAGCCCGGGGATTATACCCACACCTGGCTATAACAACAGTTTGGGAATGTCCTCGGAGCAGGTCGACCAATACGTTGCGAGCGCCATACCGTCAATCCCTCTCGGGCGTGCGGGCACTCCGGACGAAATTGCGAAGGCGGTCATATTTCTGGCATCGGACGACAGCAGTTACGTCACCGGCATCGAATTGTTCGTTGACGGAGGCATGACGCAGGTGTAGTCGCCTCTACACCGAAGTGCACGTCTCAGTCGTCATCGATTCGCGAATCGTATGTACTTTACTAGCCATGAACCGAACGGACCTGCCCACGTCCACCGCTCGCAGTGAACCTCGATTTCGACCTGCAGAACTCAGACGTGTTCAGCGCCTGGTAGAAGAATCGGGCTCTGTTGGTGGAGACTGGCATGTAAGCTTCGCGTCTTAATCCAGGAGAACGCGCCCGCGATGTGCGGCTTACTGAAGATACCCTCGCAGTAGACTTGGTCGATGGCCGAACGATCATCGTTCCGCTAGTCTGGTATCCGCGCTTTGACAGCCAGTGTGGAGCAGCGGACGAATTGGAAAGTCGCTGGTGCAGAATATGGAATTCACTGGCCGATCTGGAGGAGGACCTGAGTCCCGAGGGCCTCCTTCGTGGCGCGCGCCTGCGGTCGCCGAACCTGCTCAACTGCGGCGGTCATCCGGGCATTAAAAGTCAGTTCCTTGGCTACGAGGTGTGAAGGCAAGCTTGTCCCCGGATCGACGAACCATAACGCGCCTCTACGACACAAGGTGACTATACGCCCAAGTGGATGCAGGCGCCAGTTCGTCCCAGAACTCACGGAGATCCCAGCGTTTCTGAATATTGATTTAGAGACGGGTTTCAGGACATAGTCTTTGGCGCCGTACAAGGCTTCGTGGTAGACCCTTGCTCTAGTTTC
>DASQDN010000554.1:0-4377 GCA_035634155.1 Bryobacteraceae bacterium
GCCTTTGCGCGCGCCAGGGCTCCAGGAAGATCGTTCTTGGCCCACGTGACGTTCGGCCCGGAAGACCCGGCTCTGCTTTCGGCGGCTAGCGGCACGAAAGCATCCAGTTCGCCCAAAGGTGAACCAAACATCCCGGGAATCAGACTGACCGCGAAAATTAGAAAGGCAGCGCCGGCCAGGGTTCGTCCCACTCCAACCGTCTCGTCGTGGCGTATGCCTTCCATGCGGAGAATTCCGAGCAGGTAAAGGCCGGCGAGGGCGAACATCACAATCCAAGCGGCCAGGAAGCGATCGCGAGTAAGGACGTTCCACTGCAATACCTGGTCAATCGAGCTGAGATACTTCACGCTGGCCGCCAGGATGATAAACCCGAAGACGACCTTTACGCGAGCCAACCAGCCGCCGCTTCTGGGCATGCGCTGCAGGAACGCCGGAAATAGCGCGAGCAGGAAAAAGGGCGACGCCAGACCGGATGCAAACGACGCCATTCCCAACGCCGGCTGAATGCCGCCGCGTTGTACCGAGCTTGCCAGTAGGGTTCCAATAAACGGACCAACACAAGCGAAGGATGTCAGCGAGAATGTCAGGCCCATCAGAAGCGTGCCGATCGAACCGCCACGTTGGGAGCTCTGGTCCATTTTCGTGAGAAGGGCAGAGGGGAGCGTGATCTCGAATGCCCCGAGCAGACTCAGGCCGAAGACCACGAAAACAGCAGCGATGAATCCGTTTACCCACGGGTTCGATCCAAGTTCCTTAACACCGGATGCGCCCAGGGCAGCAGTTACCAAAACACCCATCGCGGTGAACATCACCACGATGCCAAGGCAGAAGAGGATCGCCTGCCGAAGGGCTCCGGGTTTATTAAGGAAGAAGGACAGCGTGATCGGGATCATCGGGAACACGCACGGAGTGAAAATCGCCGCGAGTCCGAAGCCGAAAGCGACCAGAAGGAAACTGCCGAGGCTCTGTGGACTGGCGTTATTCTGTGCTGTAGCCGCCGGGATAGGTCGTCCTGAACTGCGTTGGCCGGTAAACTCGGTGTATCCGGGAGGCGTCGGCGCAGGCGCAACGGCGGCACTGGGGAAGTTCACCTTCGCCGTCAGTGTCGTCTTCCGCGGCAGGCACTCCTTATCAGTGCAGGCCTGGTACCGAAGCAGCAAAGGAACCTCGGTCTCACCCTTGAAATCTTCCGCGGGCACAAGCTGCACCAGAAACTTCACCTTGCCCTCGAACGCTTCCACGTTCATGTTGAAGTTGGGGTCGAGCTTCACCACGGGCGCCGGCTGATACAGCTTGATTGCCGAAACCGCCTTAGAGTCACCGAGCTTGATGGTAGTAGGAGTGGGACCGCCTGCCGGACTCGTCAGGGCATAGATATGCCAGCCGGGCTCCATGGCGGCTTCCAGATGGATGGCGCTTGGGGATGAGGAAACAACCTTCCACGTGACAGGATTGCGGGCTTGCGCACTCAGCAGGATCGCTGTGAACAACGTCGCCGCTACAAGCCGTATCATGTGTCCGCTTCCTATTGTCTCAGTCTGCGCTCGCCGCCGACGCGAAGCCGTCCAATCCTTCTTCTATCTTCTGATTGACGTGGCCGCCCGCGAAATCGACCGCCACCCGGATCGCGTTTTTGATGGCATTGGCGTTTGACCGGCCGTGGCAGATAATGCAGACGCCCTTTACGCCAAGCAAAGGCGCGCCGCCGAACTCGGAATAATCCACCCGCTTGCGGAACTCGGTGTAGGCCGAGCGCGAGAGCAGATAACCGATCTGCCGCGTCACCGTCGTCTGCAGCGATTCTTTCAGCATTTGCTTGATTACGTCCACGACGCCTTCGCTCACCTTCAACGCTACGTTGCCGATGAAGCCGTCGCACACAATCACGTCCGCGTGACCGGTATACAGATCGCGTCCTTCCACATTGCCGATGAAATTAAGCGCCGGAATCGCTTTCAACAGCGGCGTCGCAGCCTTGGTAAGCTCATTACCCTTGGTCTCTTCTTCGCCAATCGACAACAAGCCCACGCGCGGATTCCTGGTATTAAAAATAATCCGCGAATAAATGTCGCCCATCACCGCGAATTGCGCGAGCATTTTCGGCTCGCAATCTACATTAGCGCCGACATCCACCACAACTACGGGAGTATTTTTCAGCGAAGGGAAGACTTGCGCGAGAGCGGGACGATACACCCCGGGCACCACGCCCTGCACCATCTTGGCCGTCGCCATGACAGCGCCGGTGTTACCGGCTGAGACCATACCGTGGGCGCCGCCTTCACGCACCAGTCGCGAGGCTACCCGGATGGACGAATCCTTTTTGGTGCGGACGGCCTTGGCCGCGCTTTCGTCCATCGTGATCTGCTCGCTGGCATGATGGACCTTGATGCGCGCGGGATCCCACCCGTGGTGCTGGTCAAGTTCGGCGCGCACGACGTCCTCGCGCCCCACCAGGGTGACGCAGACGTTGTACGATTTCGTCGCCATGATGGCGCCGCTGACCTCGGCTTTGGGGCAGTGGTCGCCGCCCATCGCATCGACGGCAATCGTCAGCATAGACGGATGCGGCTCCGTAATCGTAATGGCTACTCTTCGGCTACTTCGATAACTTCACGGCCCTTGTATTGACCGCACTTGGGGCAGGCGCGATGAGGCAGCTTCGGTTCGTGGCAGTTCGGGCACTCGGCGATTCCGGGAAGGCGCAGGTGATCGTGGGCGCGACGGGTCGAGGTGCGCCGCTTGGAGTGTCTACGTTTCGGATTTGGCATTGATGTCTTCCTCTATTGTTTCGGCGGTCCGACTTTCAAGTCACGCAGCGCGGTCCAGCGTTCATCCACTAGCTTGTTCTCGCACTGGCAGCGGCCACCGGTATTTCTATTCAAGCCGCATTGCGGGCAGATCCCTTGGCACTCTTCCTTACAGATCTGCTGCATCGGCAACGACAACAGGATGTACTCGCGCAGCACTTCCGCCAGCTCAATCCCGCCGCCCTGGTAGAACGCAATTTCGGCTTCACCCTCATCGATGGCGAGTTCGTGTGGCGTGTTCTTGTCAGGAGCCGGCCGGTAGAACAGGTCGAACTCGGAATCGATCGGCCGTCGGACGGGTTCCAGGCAACGGTCGCAATCGGTTTCGACCTCCGCCCGCACCCTGCCGGTGATTCTTAATGCTCCCAGCGTGTTGCTGAGTAACTCGGCTTGCCCTTCGGCATGCAGCGGACCAACCTGCCGGAGTCCGCCTAAATCGATTTCACCCGCCGCGAAATCCAGATCAAATGGAAGCTTCCGCAGTTCGAGTTCTTGAACACTGACAAACAACACACACCTCCACCGCACACAATGACGGCGATGAAAGACTCAGTATACCAACTTCTTAGCGACCTTGCGAGGTATGCCAGCGAAACCGGCGCCGTACCAGCGCAAACAGCAGGAGTCCCGCGCCCGCGATTCCGAGGGAGCCTGGTTCCGGCACGCGCTGCTAAATGCCAGGTTGTCCAGAAGAAGCGGCTGGGCCGTCGGATTCGCCCCAGGTGTCGGCCCGATGTAGAGGTCGGCATGCGGTACACCGAGCGTCGAGATCATGCCCAGGAAATCGAACGCAAAGAAGGCTCCGGTAAAGTTGCCGTTCACCACATCGCCGGTCGACAGGCGAATCTCGCAGGGCGCAATCAGGCCCTGGTACCCTGCGAAATCCAATCCAATCTCGCTCTTATCGCATGAGGAAACGTGATGCGGCTGAAGCCGTAGGTGGCATCGGTGGCGCTGGGTCCCACCAGGCATATGTTGTTCGCGAATATGCATTTATCCACGGCCCCCAAGTCGTAAGAACTGCTCGCGCCGAAGCACAGCGGCACTGCCGACGCCTGCTGCCGTGCTATATGTTCCCGCCGGAACGCTTTCGAAATCCCTCGGTTAGAGCGCCGCTGTCCCGAAGTAAGGAGTAAGCTTAAACCGATGGCTCCAGGACCCGGTAGACCCTGGCTCTACACCCGACTGCGGGTATTGGCACACCCAAAGTAGCGGAACTATATTCTCCGTGATTTCTAAGCCTTACGATGCGTCTCCGGTACGAACTAAACTTTGGGTCTATTGAACGAGAGCGCCCCGGCAACTTAAGCTCACAACTTGAGCAGCGATATAGCAAGGCTTGAATACGTCGCGGATCTGGTTGTTCGCAGGGTGTTCCTGGAGGTCGGCCGCGGTCCAGGATTGGAAGACGCTCTCGAACGCGCTTACCCATTCGCGGATGTTCCGTTTGGTCGGACAATATGGGAAGACGCCATCGAAAGGCAGTCGTCGAGACTCAGGCCAGAACGTGAACAACCTTCGGAGAAGTCCTCAAAGGCCCGGTCAGCGTAGATCGGTAGCTGTCCCACCG
>DASQDN010000555.1:0-3051 GCA_035634155.1 Bryobacteraceae bacterium
CTGGACGCGATGCGGAAGGCGAACATCAAGGGTGCGCTCGTTGGCGTGGAGTCGGTCACCGAAGAAGGCCTCAAATCCGTCTTCAAGAACTTCAACTCGGCCGGCGATGACTTGGCGAACCGGTTGAAAACTTTCAAAGACCACGGAGTTCATGTCCTCGGGTCATTCATCTTCGGCTTGCCCTCGGACAGACCGGACACGTTCACCGCAACCGCGGCCCTGGCCAAGAAGGCTGACCTGACGTTCGCACAGTTCGTGATGATGACGCCCTTCCCCGGCACCGTTGACTTCGATCGCTGGGAGAAGAACCTGGGCTCGAGCGTCCCGAAGGTGGAAGGCACTCCGATCACCCGCTACTGGCTGATTCCGGCGAGCATCCGGCCAAAGATGTTCACGCCGCACGAGACGATGTCGAGCGACGAGATCCGCGAGCGGACCCAGGGTGTTTGGGACAGGTTCTATTCCTTGGGTGAGATCTGGAAACGCTCCGGCTGCGTTCCTACGCTACGTGGGCGGCTGGCGTTCCTATTCATCTCGAAGCTGTACCGGCAGATGTACGCCAAGACCGGCATATCGACCGACAGCGCGCGGCGACAAAAGGCAACACGAGTTGCGCGCTGGCTCGCCGTCCCCTGCAAGAAACTGTTTTCGGCGAAACCGATGCCTGAGCTTCAGGTGCCGGTAACCAAGAAGTCGGCTCCTAAGGGACTGACCCTGATTTCCCAGTAGGCGCGTGGACCGGCACGTATCAATCGTGCCGGAGCGCCACCAATGGATCTACGCGGCTGGCTCTCCAGGCGGGGATTAAGGTCGCAGCCGCGCAGACTGCAGTCAGCATAACGACGATGGTCAGGAACGTCACCGGGTCTGTGGGAACGACTCCGAACAGGAGCGTCTGCATAAATCGCGAGAGCCAGAGCGCACCCGTTAGACCGCCGGCGATGCCGAACAGCACAGGTGTCATGCCTTCCCTGAAGATCAGTTGAATCAGGCGATTTCGATCCGCTCCCAACGCCATGCGTATGCCGATCTCCTGTGTTCTATGACGGATGGAGTAGGAGATCACACCGTACACACCGGCCGCAGCGAGCAGCAGCGACAATCCTGCGAAGCACCCCATCAAAAGCGAAGCTAACCGCTGGCGCCAGAGCGCGTCCGCGATGATGCGCTCCATTGCAGCCACTTCAGATACCGGCAGGCTCCTTTGGAACGCTGCGATCTGGCGAACGGCCGCAGCCTCGACCGCCTCCAGATTTCCGCGGGTGCGCAGCACAAAGGTGAGATAGGACAGTCCCATGGCATCGGGGCGCTGGAAGTACGGGAGGTAGATCTCGTCGTCCGGTTCCGAGGTCCAATCGCTCTGACGCGCATTGCGTACCACGGCGACCACGCTGCGGGGAAGCTTGTGGTCGTCCGGGCCCATCCCATAACGAAGGGTCTTGCCGATCGGGTCCTCGCCGGGCCAGCGGCGTTTCGCCATAGCTTCGTTGATGATGACAACCGCGGAGGAACGTTCGTTGTCGAAGGCGGTGAAATCACGACCTTTCAACAAGCGGATCTGCATGACGTCGAAATAACCGGGCATGACAACCCGGTAGACGGCACCGAGTTCATCGCCTGGCGCGGGTGACGGCCGTCCATCGATGCTGTAGTTCAGTTTCCATATATCGCCGCCGATCGGAAGATGGTTGATTGCGCTGACGGATTGGACTCCAGTGACGGAGGCGAGCCGGTCCCGCACCTGGCGGAACAGATCTGCCCTGCGGCCGGGCGCGTCGTAATCGGTCCCGCTGACCGCTACCTGCATGGTGGTGACGTCGCCGGGATCGAAGCCTGCATCCACGGATTGAAGAGCAATCATCGTACGCGTCATCAGGCCCGCCCCTGCCATCAACGCGAGGGACAGCGCCACTTCGAGAGCGATGAACGCCGCTCGCGTGGAGCTGCGGCGTGGTCCCTCCGTCGTTCCCCGGCCGGCAGCCTTCAAGTCGTTGTTTACGTCCCCCCTCATGGCCTGCACTGCCGGAATGACGCCAGCGATCAGAGCACTAAAAAGGGTGAGTACGGCGGCAAACAACAATGCTGTTTTGTCGAAGCCCAGCTCCGCTTGCCGTGGAATGCTTCCGGGCGGCAGCATTTGCGCGAGGAAGTCGACTGCCCAGCTACCCGCCACCATCCCGAGGATCCCCCCGGTCACCGCCAACAGCAAGGCTTCCGTCATCGCCAGCCGGACCAGATCTCTCCGGCTCGCGCCAAGCGCCAGCCGCAGTCCCATTTCCTTTCGACGGGAGACGGCCCAAGAGAGCATGAGATTGCCCACGGTCGCGCACGCGATCAAGAGAACGAAGCCGACAGTGCCGAGTAAAACGAGGAGCGTGGGTCGAACGCCGCTTACCACCTTTTCATGCAGGGGCACGACGTCGATTCCCAGCTTCGCGTTTGTCTGAGGGTAAAGCTGCTCGAGCCGCTTCGCGACAACATCCATCTGAGCCTGCGCCTGGGCGAGTGTGACCCCCGGCTTGAGGCGGGCGAAGGCGCGGAGTGAGCGGCCGCTACGATCGTTCAAGCGCTTATCGAGATCGAGGGGAGACCACATTCTGGCACGCGTGCTCCAGAAGGGAGCGAAGCTGAAGCCGGAGGGCATCACGCCAATAACGGTATAGGACAGGCGATCAATCAGAACTTGCCGGCCCACGATGCCCGGATCGCGACCGAAGCGCTGCTGCCAGAGCCCATAAGAGAGGAGCAGGACGTTCGATCGACCGGTATGTTCCTCGTCGGCCGTGAAAGAACGGCCCAGCAGCGGACGAACACCGAGGAGGTCCATCATGTTCGCGCTCACCCGTAGTCCCGGAATCTGTTCGGGCCGATCCCTGCCGGTCAGCGTGCCCCCCCAAGCTTGAGCCGCAGCCATCCCTTCGAATGCGACGACGCTTTTCTTGTAGTCGAAGAAGTCCGCCGGCGACACCGGTGAGTTCCCGCCGTGCAGGGTTACGACAATGCGCTCCGGCTCAGCGTATGGAAGCGGGCGCAGCAAAACCGCGTTAGCTA
>DASQDN010000556.1:0-12252 GCA_035634155.1 Bryobacteraceae bacterium
CGCTCCATCTCACCGATCCGCCCATCAGCCTGTTCCCCTCTCTCGCGTCGATTCCGCTGGCTGTAGCCTCTGGGTTTCTGCTGCACACCGCGCTGGAGGCTCGGCGTCGCAAGCGTTCTGTCTGAGCCTCGAAGTAGACTAGTCTTCAGTACAAAGAGCGCCCCTGCAAACAACGGACTGCAGCCCAATACTGGTGAAACGCGAGCACGACTCGACTCGTGGACCCGCGAGATGATGGAGTGGCATTTCAACCCGGAGACGGGCTGCCCCTTCTGGCTCGAACGCGCCAAGAGCTTTGATTTCGACCCGCGCCGCGACGTGAAAACGTACGACGACCTGGACTTGTTCGGGAACTTTCAGGACGAGTGGCTTCGCGGCGGTCCCGTGCGCCGCTGGGTTCCCAAGGGACTCGCAGGCAAGCCCATTTACGTCTTTGAAACCGGCGGCAGCACCGGCGTTCCGAAGTCGCGAATCGCATCCGAGGACTTCCGCATCGACTACGAGATGTTCAGCGACACCCTGCCGGACGACGCGTTTCCGAAGGGCGCAAACTGGATCTCCATCGGACCCACCGGACCGCGTCGCCTGCGTCTTGCGGTAGAGCACCTGGCGCAGCATCGCGGCGGAATCTGCTTTCAATTGGATCTGGATCCCCGCTGGGTCATCAAACTAATCAAGATGGGCGAGATGCGCATGATGGAGCTGTACAAGCAGCATGTCATCGATCAGGCGCTGACGCTTTTGAAGGCGCATGATATTCAGTGCATCTTCACCACGCCTAAGCTGCTGGAAGCGCTGTGCGAGAAGATCTCACTGAAGAAGGCAGGCATCAAAGGCGTCTTCTGCGGAGGCACGGAGATGACGCCGCAATTCCATCGTTTCGCCGTAGAGGAGCTGATGGATGGCATCTACTTTGCGCCCACCTATGGCAACACGTTGATGGGGTTGGCCGTCCATAAGCCGCGCCTGCCCGAAGATAACTGGGCGATCATCTATTACCCGCCGTCGCCGCGAGCCATGATCGAAGTGGTCGATTTCAACGACAACACCAAGCTTGTGGATTACGGCCAGACCGGTCGCGTCCGGCTGACAACGTTGACGCGCGAGTTCTTCATGCCGCGGTTCCTGGAGCGCGATGAGTGCGAGCGTGAGCGTCCCTATCAACAGTACGCATGGGACGGCGTCCGCAATGTGCGGCCGTTCTCGCAGTTTGGAAAGACGGTGGTGGAAGGAGTTTATTGATGTTGCACATTCCCATCCTTCGCCGCGGTGAGCCGTATCGCAGCGTAGAGGTGGCTCGCACGGCCAACATGCGCACGGGCGAGCCGTTCGTGGAGATCAGTCAGGCAAACGTCGGGCTTATCCGACGCGATCTGTTGCGGCAAAGCGAATCGCGGGCGGCGCTGGCTGCCTTATCGACGAAAGAGCTGATTGCCATCTGCGGGCGCGCCGCCGAATACTTCGCCAACGACACCCTGCCATTGGGCGATACGCCGCAAACACCCCAGGATTACGTGGAGCAGTTGTCGGCGACGACGGGCCTGCCCTACGTGCTGGTCCGCAACAACATGGACAAGATCCGCGGCGTCATGGCGGAGATGGAGCAGGTGCTTCGCGGCCTCACGCGTGGAGTGCCGCTGGAGGTGCTCGATCGTGGCCATGCAGGTGGGCTGAGCTTCTTTCCTCGTGCCGAGACACTGGGCGTCGTGCTGCCTAATAACTCACCGGGCGTACACGCGCTTTGGATTCCAGCGATCGCTATGAAGACCGCGCTCGTATTGAAGCCGGGCAGTGCCGAGCCTTGGACTCCGTATCGTGTAATTCAGGCGCTCATCAAAGCAGGCGCGCCTCCCGAAGCGTTTCATTTCTATCCAGCGGACCACGCGGGCGCGGGTGAGATTCTGCGCAGCGCCGGCCGAGGAATGGTCTTCGGTGACGCATCGACGATGAAGAATTACGCCAGCGATCCTCGGATTGAGATTCACGGCCCGGGCTTCAGCAAAGTCCTCCTCGGCGACGACGAAGCCGACAACTGGGAACGCTACATTGATGTGATGGCGGCCTCCATCGCCGACAACTCGGGCCGATCCTGCGTGAACGCTTCGGGGGTCTGGACGCCGAGGCATGGCGCTGCGATTGCCGATGCTTTGGCTGCGAAGCTTGCTAGCATTCAGCCGCGCCCTGCGGACGATGCCGGCGCGCAGCTTGCTCCTTTCGCCGATCCCAACGTCGCCCGACGCATCGCATCGATGATCGACGGCGGTTTAACCGACCCTGGCGTTCGCGAAGCCACGCAGCGACCCTCGCGCGTTGCCGAATACGGCGGCTGCACGTACCTGCTGCCGACGATTCTGCATTGCGATTCGCCTGACCACCCGATGGCCAACCGCGAGTTTCTGTTCCCATTTGCGTCCGTGGTCGAATGCCCGCAATCGGAGATGGTGCGCCGCATCGGGCCCACGCTGGTGGTTACAGCGATTACGAACGATGAAAAGTTCCGCGCGGAATTGCTTGCGTCACCTCATGTCGGACGTTTAAACTTCGGACCCCTGGCTACCAACCGCATCAGTTGGGATCAGCCGCATGAAGGCAATCTGTTCGATCACCTGTACGCGCGAAGGGCATTCCAGGTGGCTTGAGGCCGCGTATCATGCGCATCTTATCGCTGACAGCAGGCGCCGCCGGAATGTACTGCGGCACCTGCCTGCGCGATAACTCGCTGGCGCGAGAACTCATCCGCCAAGGGCACGATGTTTTATTGGTGCCCATCTACACGCCGACTCTGACCGAAGAGGAAAACGTCAGCGCGGAGAAGGTGTTCTTCGGCGGCATCAGCGTCTACCTGCAGCAGCATTACTCTATTTTCCGCAAGCTGCCCGCGTTCTTCGATAGATTGTGGGATTCGAACTGGGCGCTGAAACTGGCCACCTCAGGATCTATTTCAGTGAATCCGAAGCTGCTGGGCGAGATGACAGTTTCCATGTTGCGCGGCGAGCAAGGTTTCCAGGCGCGTGAGATCAGCAAACTGACAAGCTGGTTAGTGAACGAGCCTCGGCCGGACGTGATCGACCTGCCCTACACATTGCTGATCGCCCTCGCCGAGCCGTTGAAAAATGCGTTACAACGTCCCGTGATCTGCACCATGCAGGGTGAGGATCTATTCCTGGAGGGCCTGCAAGAGCCGTGGCATAGCGAATGCCTGCGATTGATTCGCGCCAATCTGCGGCATGTGGATCGATTTATTGCGGTGAGCGAATACTACGCGTCGTTCATGTCCGAGTATCTCGGATTGGAGCGCAGCCGCATCGAAGTGTCGCCGCTCGGGATCTCGATGGAAGGGCACGACGCGAGCAAACGCTCCGCCACTCGTGACGGAGCTTTGCAGGTTGGATTCTTCGCGCGCGTGGCGCCGGAGAAGGGACTCCATGTCCTTGCCGAAGCCGTGTCGTTGATGAAGCAACCCGCGGTCCTGCGCGCAGCAGGCTATTTGCCTCCCGAGCATAAAGGCTATCTGCAGAAGCTGCGCGGCGTCCAATACGAAGGATCGCCAGACCGAGCGGGTAAGATCGCCTTCCTGCAATCCATCGACGTCTTTTCCATGCCAAGTCCTTACGCCGATCCGAAAGGCTTGTCGCTGCTCGAAGCCATGGCGAATGGCGTTCCGGTCGTGCAGCCGTCGCGCGGCGCATTCCCCGAGATCGTACGCGCAACTGGCGGCGGCGTCTTGTTTGCGCCGGATACACCGCAGCGTTTGGCCGAAGTCTTGGACGAACTTGCCGCCGATCGTGACAGGCTTCGCGCATTAAGCTCGTGCGCCGCGCAAGGCGTGCGGGACCGCTACGGCCTTGCGGCCATGGCGTCACGCACCGCCGAAATTTACCAGGATGTAGCAAGGGGCGCTGCCGTTGCTCAAAGCTGAGAACGTTCACAAGCAGTACGACACCGAAGCGGGTCCGGTGAAGGTGCTGGAGGATGCCAATCTCACGCTCGCGCCTGGGGACTCCGCCGCGATTATGGGTCCGTCGGGCAGTGGCAAGAGCACGTTTCTCTATCTTGCGGGCGCACTCGATGTTCCTACCAGCGGCAGCATTACTTTAAACGGAACCAACCTCGCGACGCTGCAGGAGCAGCAGGCGGCATCTTTTCGCAATCAACACATTGGGTTTGTATTTCAGGACCACGCTCTGTTGCCGCAGTGCACGGTGCTGGAGAACGTGCTGGTGCCGACGCTCATCGCTCCGAAGGACGCCTATGAAGCGCGCGCGCGGCAGGTGCTGGATCGTGTGGGATTATCCCATCGGCTCGACCATTTTCCAGCGCAGCTATCGGGTGGTGAAAAGCAGCGAGCCGCCATTGCGCGCGCATTAATACGGCAGCCCCAGCTTCTGTTGTGCGACGAGCCCACCGGCAATCTCGACCGCGAGTCGTCCAAAGCTGTCGCCGACCTGCTGCTCGAATTGCACGCTTCGCAAAAGACAATTCTCGTGATTGTGACTCATAGCGCGGAACTGGCAGCCCGATTCGCGCAGCGTTATGAGCTAATGTCGCGGAGGCTCGAACGCGTCTGACCATCTCCAGACTCGCATCGCGCGGGGTGCGGCATCATTGGCGCACCAATGCCGCCGCTGCGGCTGGACTTGCCATCGCGGTCGCTGTGCTGGCGGGCGCGTTCAATGTCGGAGAGTCCGTGCGTGCCAGCTTGCGTGAGCTCGCGGTCGCGCGCCTGGGAGCCACGCAATTTGCAGTCACGTCCGATACCTCCTTTCGGGAGGAGCTGCTCCCCGAGGCGCCTCTGATCGCGCTGGAAGCTGTGGTGACTCACGACGGCTCGGGGCGCCGAGCGTCCCGTGTTGCTTTGTACGCCGTGGATGAGCGCTTCTGGCGGTTCCACGACAAGACCGTTGCTCCCCCAGGTCGCAATCAGTTTCTGCTGAGTGACGCGCTGGCCTCCGAGCTCGGCGCAAAAGCCGGTGACAACCTCCTGGTGCGAGTGCCGCGCGCCTCCGAGATTCCGACCGAGTCCCTCCACGGCAAAAAGGATGACCCCGGCCGCACCGTTCGGGGCACGATGCGCGAAGTCGTCACCCGCGCTGCCATGGGCGAGTTTTCCCTGCGGCCGCAGCAGGGCGGCGTTCGAGCGGTGTTCGTAAACCTCGCTCGATTTCAACGCGACCTGGAGATGGATGGCCGCGTCAACGTGGCTCTCGCCAAATCAAATCCAACCGAGTCCGTCCGAGCCAAGTTCCAACTCGAAGACGTGGCTCTTCGGCTGAAGGATGGTTTCGTCTCGCACGAAAGCATGATGCTCGACGATGCGACTGTGGCCGCGATTCAGCGCGCCGATCCGCAGGCGCAGGCCGCTTTCACGTACCTCGCCAACACCATCCGGCGGAATGGGAAAGAGATTCCCTACTCGGTAGTCACTGCGATGGACTTGCCGGACCTGGCCAGTGATGGCGACATCGTCTTGAACGAATGGGCCGCTCGCGATCTGGAAGCGAAGCCCGGCGACCTTATCGAGATCGAATATTACCTGTGGGATCCTACCGGCCGCCTGGTCACGAAGGTGGCGTCCTTCCGCAACTCCGGCACGGTCAAGATTGAGGAATGGCATCGCAATCTCGCGCCCGAGTATCCCGGCATCTCCGACGCGCCAACGATCTCCGATTGGGAGCCGCCTTTCCCCATGGACTTGGGCCGCATTCGCCC
The DNA here is from genome assembly GCA_035634155.1 of Bryobacteraceae bacterium. GTDB lineage: Bacteria > Acidobacteriota > Terriglobia > Bryobacterales > Bryobacteraceae > DASQDN01. Next base: position 5,710 of record DASQDN010000556.1, read on the forward strand.
TGCGGATGAGGAGTATTGGAATCAGCACCGTGCGACTCCCAAGGCGTTCGTGCGGCTCTACGCGGGACAAAAGCTGTGGCGATCGCGATATGGAGCCGTCACGGGCATGCGCACTTCGTTGACCCCCGAACGCCTGCGCGCAGCCGTCAATCCACTCACGCTGCTGCAAGTGCAGGACGTGCGCACAGCGGCGCTCGACGCATCCAAGGGCGCAACCGATTTCGGCGAGTACTTCGTTTACTTCAGCTTCTTCCTGGTCGTGTCAGCCCTCTTGCTGGCGGCGATGTTCTTCCGCTTCGGCTTGGAACAGCGCGCGGGCGAGATCGCGACCCTCCGTTCTCTCGGCTGGTCCATCGCCGGGATACGGCGACTAATGTTGACCGAAGCGGCTGCGGTTGCGATAACCGGCAGCCTGCTCGGATCGATCCTGGCTTTCGCCTACAGCCAGTTCGTCATATTCGGACTTCGCACGTGGTGGGTGGACGCGGTCGGCACACGCGATCTGTATATGGTGTTCTCGCCGCTATCGATCGCAGTCGGTGTCGGGGCCGGCTTATTGATGGCACTTCTCGTGGTGGTTGGCAGCCTTCGCGCCGTAGGCAAGCAGGCGCCGCGGCAATCAGCGCTTCGCCCCACCAAGGCGGCGCGCTACGCCTTAATGCTGGTGATCGCGGCGGTCGCGATGCTGCCATTGGGCGGCGCGGGCGCGTTCTTCGGCGTTGGAGCGCTGCTGCTGGCGGCGGCATTGACATGGCTCTACGGCCGCTTGAAGAGACGCAATGCGGCGGTGAACAGCATCCCGACACTTGGCCTGCGGTATTCCGGGCGCCGTCCGGGACGCGCGGTGCTGTCCATCGCGCTCATCGCTTCGGCCACCTTCCTCATCGTCGCAATCGACTCGTTCCGCCGGGGCTCGCATGAGAACGCCGCCGGCCCGCGCTTCTTCGCCGAGTCGGCCATTCCCATCTACTACAACCCGAACACGCAGCAGGGCAGGGAAACGCTGAACCTGGAAGTGCAGTCGACCTGGATCCCCTTCCGACTGCGGCCCGGAGACGATGCCAGTTGCCTTAACCTGTATCAACCGCAAAATCCCCGAGTCATCGGCGCCCCGTCGTGGTGGCTGGAATTCAAACCCCAGAACGACGGTACGATTCCCGCCGCCGTCGATGCCAACACGCTGCAGTATGCTCTGCATAAGAAGCTCGGCGATGTGATTACGGTGGGCAATGCTCGCCTGAAGTTCACGCAGGTGTTGCGCGATAGCGTATTTCAAAGTGAGATCGTAATCAACGACGTCGACTTCCAGCGAGCCTTCCCCGAAGAGCAGGGCTTTCGTGTCTTCCTCATCGATGCCGCACCCGGGGCTGACGCGCAACTCGAGAAATCGCTCGCCGATTATGGTCTCGACGTGACGCTAACGGCGGACCGCATCGCTGCATTTCATCGCGTTGAGAATACGTACCTCAGCACGTTCCAGGCATTAGGCGCGTTAGGGCTTATCCTGGGAACCGCGGGACTCGCAGCCGTGCTGCTTCGCAATGTTCTGGAACGCCGTCGCGAACTCGCTTTGCTCCGAGCCACCGGATTCAACACGGCTCACTTATCGAAGATGATCCTCGCTGAAAACATCTTCCTGCTCGCGGCCGGCCTGCTCGCCGGAATTGTTTGCGCAAGCATTGCCGTACTGCCCACCGTCATTCAGCGCGGCGGATCTCTGCCGTGGCTAACCATCCTTCTGCTGTCCGCCGGTGTAGCCATCGTCGGACTCGCCAGTTCGTGGTTAGCAGTGCGCGTGGCCGTGCGATCCCCACTCCTCAGCGCCTTACGTTCGGAGGCATGATTCGTGTCGGCTCTCCTCACACCACGACGCATGAGCCTGCTGCAAGGCGTGTATTACACGATCACCGGTTTGTGGCCGCTCCTCAGCATGGATACGTTTCTCGCGGTGACCGGACCGAAAACCGATCTATGGCTCGTACGCACCGTCGCGCTGCTAATCACGGCCATCGGCATCGCCCTTCTCATCGCGGCCAAACGCAACGAGGCCAACTTCTCCATCACGATCCTCGCCGTCGCCAGCGCCGCGTCCCTTGCATGGGTCGACGCCTATTACGCGTTGACTGGCGTTATCTGGCCCGTATACTTGCTGGACACCTTCCCTGAAGTGGCTCTGATTATCGGCTGGCTGCTTGCGCATTGGTTCGAGCGTCGTTAGGGTAGAATCGAACCTAATTCTCAAGCCACGCCCGAGGTGCGCGGAATGCCCGTGTGTAATGACTTTCCTCCCGTCCGCGACGCGAGAAAACTGACGCGTTCAGCATGGCGCGCCTGGACGGAGCAGAAGGATGTTCTCGGCCTGCAGCATCTCCGCATTCAACCCATTGAGGAGTTCACCAAACAAGCCGAGTTGAAGACGCTGTCGATCGACCAGAAGCACGTTCTGCTCGACCAGGCCGAACTGCTGTTTCGCAATTTGTACGCCCATCTGCCCTTCAAGCAAGAACTGTATCCGGATGCCGACCCCTTCACCAGCCTCCAGGGCATCCGCGAACAAATCAGCGACGGCACGATGCCGGAACTCGACTTCCACTTATCTTTGCTGCTCACGTTTGCCAACCTCCGCGACAGCCACACACGGTATGAGATGCCGTCGCCATTTCGCAACGCTGTCGCCTTCCTCCCGTTCGAGATTCGAGCTCTCGGCAACCAGGCGGACACACTTCGATTCGTGGTCACCAAGGTGATGAAGACCCTTCCCGAGAACGCGTTCGAAAAGATCGGATTCACTCCTGGAGCCGAGATCACACGCTGGGGATTGACACCCATTGCCGAAGCTGCGGAGATCGCCGCGCAGTTGATGCCCGGATCGAATCGCGCAGCGACGATCTCTCGTGGCGCCGCGCTCCTCACGTTACGACCGCTCGCCTCCGCAGGTTGGCTTGTGGAAGGGGGTCCTCCCTACCATCCCGCGCAAGACGTCATCCTGGAGTATCGTCCCGCCGCGGGCGGCAAACTACGCGCCGCGCATTTCACATGGGGCGTCGCCACCGGCTTCCAGGAGCGAGCCGGAGTTCCCGCCGCCGCGTTCAGTGAGAACCACTCGCTGACGTGCGCCATCGATGCCCGGCGAGCTTTGATGAATCACGGCCAGATCCTGTATGAGCAGTGGGCTCGAGACGTGGCCAAGATGCCCGAGGCGCCGCTGGTGTCGAACATGCCCGCCGTCTTCCAGCTTCAACACACGGGTGGCAACTTCCGTCAAGGCTTCACCGATCCGCTCAATTTGACCGACCCCCAAAATCCCGAGAAGCGATTCGCGCACCTCCGCATCCGAAGCTTTCCCATGCGCGCAGGGTCCCTCGGCACCGAAAGTCTGATCGCGGAATGCAAGAGACTTCTCACTGCCTTGAACACCAGGGCGCCGGATGGACTCATCCTCGACATTCGCGGCAACCCCGGCGGCGATATCCGAGCGGCCGAATGCATGCTGCAGATGCTCACTCCGCGGCGCATCGCGCCGTGCCGCTTCCATTTCGGCCGCACCAGGGGCGTTCTCAAGATCCTGCGGCAGGCCCGGTCCGCCGGCTCTTCCGAGGAGTTCAAGCCCTGGTTCCGCGATGCGTCCGGCCGAGTTTCTACACGCGACCGGCTGACCTCCGGCCAGCCGCTTACCTCAATCCGTGAAGCGAATCGCATCGGACAGGTGTATCAGGGACCCGTGGTGTTGTTGATGGACGCGCGATCCTACAGCGCGGCGGATATCTTTGCCGCGGGCTTTCAGGATCATCGCATCGGCCCGGTCATCGGCGTCGATCCAAACACCGGTGGCGGCGGCGCAAACTTCTGGGGACACAGCGAGCTGCTCGAAAACCTGCCCACCGGGACCGGCCTGAAAGTGAAGGCTCTGCCCGGCGATGCCAGGATGACCGTCGCGGTACGCCGTGCCTCTCGCACCGGCCGAAATCGTGGACTGGCCATCGAAGACACCGGTGTGAAGGCCGACCTGCTCGCGAGCGTTACACAGGAGGACCTCATCTTCGCCGATGAAAGCGTTATCCGCTTCTGCTCGGCGGTTCTCGCCCGGCAGAAGTGTGCGCGTGTCGAGGTGCCTGAGGTGAATCGGGGAACAACCGAGATCCGCGTGCGCGTTCGCTGCCAACAAGTCGAGTCACTCATCTTCTTTCTCGACGGCAGGCGCGCCTTCGAGTGCAAAACCCCCGCGGCCGACGAGGAGATCGTCATCCCCGGATCGACGGAGCGATCGCTTCCTGAGACGCTCCGTGTACACGGGATCTCAAAGACGGGACGAATCGCTGCCGTTACCACCGTTCGCCTACAGCCCGAAGAGGAGACTTGATCCCAGGCGACACAATCTCGCGGTATCGCATCCTCAGCCAGTTGGGCCAAGGGGGAGGCGGCGTCGTGTATCGCGCCGAAGACACCCTGCTGAACCGCCCCGTTGCCCTCAAGTTCCTCCCTGCCGACGCCCTAACCGACAACGACAAGCAGCGATTGCTCAACGAAGCTCGCGCGGCCGCCCAGGTGCGCCATCCGAACATCTGCCCCGTCTACGACGTCGAAGAGGCCGACGGCCAGCTCTTCATCGCGATGGCATGTCTGGATGGCGAGACGTTGTCGAAGAAGACCTCGCGCGGGCCGCTCGGAATACAAGAAGCGGTCGAGATCGCCATCCAGATCGCGAGCGGACTTGAACGCGCGCACGAAGCCGGCATCGTGCATCGTGATATCAAGAGCAGCAATATCGTCGTTGGTCCGGACGGCCACGTCTACCTGCTCGACTTCGGACTCGCCCTCTTCTCTGGAGCCGCGCGCATCACGGCCGCCGGTCACACGGTCGGCACTCCCGCCTACATGTCGCCCGAACAAGCCGATGGCCGAACCGTGGATCACCGCACAGACATCTGGTCAATGGGCGTGGTGCTGTATGAGATGCTCACCGGCAAGCTCCCGTTTGGCGGCGGCGGTGGCGTTCAGATGTTCCGCGCCATCCTCTCGGAAGATCCACCGCCGGTCTCCTCCTTGCGAGCCGGCGTTCCGGTTGAGTTGCAGCGCGTGGTGGAAACCGCCCTCGCCAAAAGATCCGAGCGGCGATGGCCGACCGCGCGCGCGATGGAAACGCAGCTTCGAGCCGTTCCCCGCACCGCCTTGGCTGATTCCAGCCCCGACGCCATTACACGAACGGTCCGCATGCCGACGCAATCCACGCCGCCCGCCAGCCGCAAGAACGCATGGCTGGCGGCGACCGCGCTGGCCTTGATCGCGTTTGCTACATATCCGCTGCTGCAGGAGAAGCAGCCTGCTGCGCCGCTGCCTGCCGTCAAGCAGTTGGCTGTGTTGCCGTTTGAAGCCATCGGATCATCGGAGGTCGCGCGCACAACAGCCGATGGACTCGTTGAAGTGCTGACCACCACCCTGGCGGAACTCGGGCAGTCGCAAGGCAAAATGCTGGTGATTCCCTCAAGCGAGATTCGCCGACGTAAGATTGGAAGCGCCGAGGAAGCTCGGCGAATGTACGGCGCCACGCTTGCGCTAACAGGCAGCGCGCAAGTCTCGGGCGACGTTGTCCTGTTCACCTTGAATCTTGTCGACACGGTCAAGCTGCGCTTCGTAGGCAAGACATTCGAATACGATCCCAAGGACCCGATCGCTTCTCGTAACGGCGCGATGGATGTTGTGGCGCGGCTGTTGCAAATGGAATTGGATCTTGCGGCGCGCCGCGAACTCACCGCGGGAGATTCGTCGAATCCCAGCGCGTACGCCGCTTACCTGCAGGGACTTGGATATCTCGCCAGGTTCGATGTAGCCTCCAACAAGGACCGCGCAATCGCCAGCCTCGAAGCAGCCGTTCGATTGGACCCCACGTTTGCCCTGGCGTTCGCGCGGCTCGGCGAAGCGTACTGGCGCAAAGCCCAACAAACCAGCGATGCCACTCTAGCTGCCAAAGCCGTGTCCACAGCCGAACGTGCGCTTAGCCTGCAGCCGAACATCGCTACCGTACACGCTTCGTTGGGCGCGATCTACAACGCCACTGGCCGTCAAGAAGATGGACTCCGTGAACTCCGCAAGGCGCTCACAATCGACCCATCTCACGCCGAGGCTCAGCGCCAGATCGCGACGGTGTTAAGCAGTCTCGGCCGCCGAGAGGAAGCGGAAGCTGCGTATCGAAATGCAACCAGGTCTCGTCCGAGTGATTGGTACGCTCACTTCCTGCTGGCAGTCTTCTACGGCCGGCAGGCCCGCTACAAAGAGGCCGAAGCATCTCTTCGAACGGCCGAGAAGCTCACGCCCGATAACGAAGTCATTCAGCAAAGCCTCGGCGCTCTTTATCAGCGGCAAGGCAGATATGCGGAGAGTATGGAGGTTCTGCAAAGGTCGCTAAACCTGAAACCGAATGACTCCACTTTCGGCACATACGGCGCTACCCTGTATTACCTGCAGCGATTTCCCGAAGCGGCCGCTGCGGCGCGCAGCGCCATCCAACTCGACCCCAATCGGCATAGCTACTGGGGCAACCTGGGC
>DASQDN010000557.1:0-3564 GCA_035634155.1 Bryobacteraceae bacterium
GTCTTCTGATAGCCCTGCTCCGTCAGTGTTGCGCTATGGAATCCCCGAAGCGCCGCGTCCGATGGCACGGCCCCCTCAAGGTACGCTCTGCTCGTACCCAGGCCTGGCGTTGCAACCAGTTCGATCTTCATCCCGTCCGGATCGGCGAAAGAAATCACTTCATCGCCGAATCGCGCGAACGGCCCCACGTACGAAACGTTATGTTGCGTTAGCCGCTCTTGCCAATACGCGATCGACCCGATCGGAATCGCAAATGAAGTCTCAGTCACCTGACCCGTGCCATGCCTGCCGCGTGGCGCCTTCGGCCAGGGAAAGAACGTCAGGATCGTACCCGGCGAACCGACGCCATCACCGTAGTACAGGTGATACGTGCCGGGATCATCGAAGTTGACTGTCAGCTTCACCAGCCGCAATCCCAGCACGCCCGAGTAGAAATCAAGGTTGGCCTGCGGATCACCCGCTATGGCCGTGATGTGGTGAATCCCTAAAATTTTTCCTTCCACGTGCGCCTCCCGGTGACAACGATCACAACGAAACCTGTGTTCTCATAATGCTGATGATTTCACGACTATCTGTGTTACTTCCACTTGTGAGCATGCTTGCACCTTCCGTGTCAGCGCAGTCGTGGCAGCCTCCCACGGACGATCGCCGCTGCCCGTCCCGGTGGGGCGCGGGCGACCAGCGCGGCTCAGGGAATCTGATGACGCCCAAGTCCGTGCTGCGTGCCACTGGGCTGATTCGCGCAGGCGAGGTGTTCGAACTCGGGCACGTGCTCACAGCGTCCATGCCCGTTGCAGGAGACCGTCGATTTGACCTGCATACCAAGCGCACCAATCGCGTACCGGGCACGAATCGGCGGGGCAGCAATGAGGAGATCGTCACCACCGAACTGGGTCAGGTGGGAACGCAGTTCGACATGTTTAGCCATCAAACAATCGGGGACTCGCTGTACAACTGCGTGTCGCTCGACGAAATCGCAACCAGAAACGGCTTCACGAAGCTGGGTGTGGAGAACGTGGGCTCACTTATGACACGCGGAGTGCTGCTCGACATCGCGGCCCTGAAGAATACAGACATGCTCCCCACCTCATATGAGATCACGCCAGAAGATCTGCAAGCTGCGTTGAAACGGCAGAACCTTACCCTGGAAGCCGGTGACGCCGTCATCTTACACACAGGCTGGACGCGACTATGGGGGAAGGAGAATCAGCGCTACGCCGCCGCATCTCCGGGCATCGGAGCGGCGGCGGCCGAGTGGCTCGCACGGCACAACCCAATGCTGGTGGGAGCTGACAATCTATCGGTGGAGATCGTGCCGAACCCCGACAAAAATGTGAACCTGCCCGTGCATCAGATCATGTTGGTTGTGCATGGCATTCACTTGATAGAGAATTTGAAGCTGGACGACTTGGCCGCGAAGAAGGTGTATGAGTTCGCGTTTGTCGTGCAACCGCTGAAGATCCGCGGCGGCACCGGCTCTACCGTGGCTCCGATAGCTATCCGCTAATATGCTTCGGGACGCGCGAGTTGAGGATGTGCCGGTGATCCTCGCCATGCTGCGCGATTCAGCCGCCGAGCAAGGCTTTCCAGACTCTCTCGCCGTGACCGAGGCGGATTTGGCGGCCGATGGTTTCGGACCCACCCAGCGCTTCCATGTGCTGCTCGCGGAACTCGACGGAAGGCCCGCCGGCATGGCGCTGTACTTCTTCAACTACTCCACGTGGGGCAGCCGAATGGGATTGTATCTCGAGGACCTGTACGTCGACAGCAGCTTTCGGAAGCGGGGCGTCGCACGAGCGCTTCTGGTCGGGCTTGCCCGAATCGCTATCGAGCAAGGATGCGGGCGATTTCAGTGGGTGGTGCACGCCGCCAACACGGCTGCAGTGAAGCTGTACGAGTCCACAGGAGCGGAGGCCCTGGTGGAGTGGCAACTAATGAGCTTGAAAGGCGAGGCGATTGCTCGCCTCGCCGCACTTCCGCGTGAGTAAGCTCTACTTCAGCACCGCGTCCACCGCAGCTTGAGCCAGTGGCTCGATCAACGTGTATCCTTCGTTGTTCGGGTGCAGCCCGTCATAAGTGAGCTCTTTCTTCAACAACCCATTCTCGTCGAGCATGGGAGTGAAATAGTCCAGATAAACCGCGCCCGTCCTAGCCGCGTATTCCTTCATCCACGCATTTAGGGCCTTGATCTTGTCCATCGGGCGGCGCTCGGTCTGTGGGCGGATCGCGTCCGTCACCGGCATCACCGACGAGAATACAACCCGAATCCCGTTCGCCTTCGCCAGTTCAGCCATGGAAATCAGATTGCCCTGAATCTCTTCCAGCGTCATCGGCCCCGTATTGCCGGCGATATCATTCGTGCCCGCAAGAATTACCACCGCCTTCGGCTTGAGGGCGATCACGTCCGGCCGGAAACGGATCAGCATCTGCGGCGTCGTCTGTCCGCCAATGCCGCGGTTGACGTACGGCTTCCCTGGGAAGAACTTGCCATAGCGGCGTCCCCACGCGTCGGTGATGGAATCTCCCATGAACACGACTCGAGCTTCGCCGGGCTTGGGATTCCCAACGGTCTGGTTCTCACCACGATAGCGGCCCAAACTCGCCCAGTCACTTAACACTTTCCGGCTCTGCTCCAGCTCTGCCTTCATCGCTTCTTCCGGGCTTCGCGTCGGCGCGGGAGATGGAGACGGCGTCGTGGTCGCCGATGTCTGTGCATGAAGCCCGGCAGCCAGAGCCAGCGCGATGGGCAGGAATTGAATCTTCATAAGCAACTCGCATGAATATTATCATCCAGGCATGAAGATCTTCACCCTGGTTGCGTTATCGGCATCACTACTTGGCGCGCAAACCGCCGTCCCGAGTCTCCGCCCCCTCTTCAACGGCAAAGATTTGCGCGGTTGGGTGAACGTCAACACCCACCCGCAGACCTGGAGCGTGAAAGACGGAATGTTGATCTGCTCAGGCAGACCGATCGGCGTCATACGAACGGACAACATATACGAGAACTTCGTGCTGCACATCGAGTGGCGGCACATGGAAGCAGGCGGCAACTCGGGTGTCTTTGTGTGGAGCGATGCGAAGCCTGCGCCGGAATCCAGACTGCCGAATGGCGTCGAAGTACAGATGCTGGAACTCGACTGGGTGAAACTGAACAAACGCGAAGGGTTCGATCCGCCGATCGCTTATGTCCACGGCGAGCTATTCGGTGTCGGTGGGGTGAAGACCACACCGGACAATCCGCGCGGTGAGCGCAGTAAATCTCTTGAAAACCTGTGTAAGCCTCGCGGCGAGTGGAACACCTACACTGTCGTGTGCGTGGACGGCGTCATTAAACTCGCCGTGAACGGGAAATTCGTCAATGGCGTGAGCAAAGCAACTCAGAAGAAGGGATACATCTGCCTGGAGTCAGAAGGCGCAGAAATCCACTTCCGTAACATCCGGATCATGGAACTGCCTCCCGGCGCTTCGCTTTAAACCCCGGCCGATGCCGCGATCTCACCCGACGTCAAAGCCACCAGATCCTTTCGGAACGGCTCGATTTCGCGGTGAATGCGAAACAGCCTT
>DASQDN010000558.1:0-14320 GCA_035634155.1 Bryobacteraceae bacterium
TAGGCAGCCTTGGTGATCTTGCCCGCGCGGATGCAGGACGTGCACGCCTTTACGCGCTTGGACCCGCCGTTCACCGCGGCGCGCACACTCTGAAGGTTCACATTCCAGCGACGCTTCGTTACGTTGTGAGCGTGGCTGACGCGGTTGCCGAACTGCGGCCCGCGACCACAGATTTCACAATTCTTTGCCATAAGACAGGGATCTCCTTCGAGTTACGAACCTTTATTCTAGCAGCGACCCGCCGCCGCCTGCAACATTCACGATCCGGTGGGGGTGTGTATATAGGTTGAAACGGCCGTCGCGGAGAAAACCGGCGAGTGTCTGCCCGCTTTCCTCGGCGAATTCCACGGCCAGGCTCGAAGGAGCGGAGACGGCGACCACAATCGGGATTCGCGCGGCGAGGGCTTTCTGCACGATTTCGAACGATACTCGTCCGCTGACCATGAGCGTGTGCCCGCTGAGCGGCAGCTTCCTTTGCAGGAGCGCATGGCCGATTGCTTTATCGGTTGCGTTGTGGCGGCCGATGTCTTCCCGGACGACAACCGTGTCGCCGGCGGCATCGAAGATCGCAGCCGCATGAACTCCACCGGTGCGACTGAACCCCAACTGCGCGTCGCGCATGCGCGCGGTTAATCGCACGATGAGGTCCGTCGAAACTCTGGTGTCGTCGTCTACCGGCGGGAAGTGCTGGTGAACGGTTTCGATGCTCGCCTTGCCGCAGACGCCGCAACTGGCCGAGATCGTCGTCGTGCGCCGCGCCCGTTCCACCGATGCCTCGATGGCGGCCGTCACCCGATTCGGGTGGTCCTGCCGAAGGATGGGAACCGCGTTCGGTCGAAGCAGCCCTTCGGTCAGGAGAAAGCCCGCAACCAGTTCGGTGTCGCTGCCCGGCGTCCGCATCGTGACGCCTACCACTTCGGAACCAACGCGTATCTCGAGCGGCTCCTCTGCCGCCAACTCGTCCGGGGCTTCGGACCACGCGCTGCCATCCCAACGAAGAACGCGCTTGCGGACGGTCTTCATCACAGCTTTTCCACAGTGACCACGGCGTTGTAGTCGGGCACGCCTCCAGCGGCATCGCAGACACCGCGCGAAAGCAGCACATTGCCCTCGGGCCAGTGGACCTGAAGATTCCCCTTGGCAATCGGGGCAAGGAAAACGTTGCCTTCAAATCGCCCCGCGTCGCTCTTCAGCACGATGGGGTCGCCATGTCGCAAGTGCAGTTCAGCAGCATCGACGGCGCTCATCAGTACGGCCCCGCGATCGGCGCCTGTCAGCGGGTCGACATCGGCGTAAATCAACGTGTTGAACTGACGGCCGCGGCGCGTGGAAACATGGAATGTGCCCGGCTCGCGTTCGACCCGAGGCGGCGCCGGCGCCCGGAAATGAGCCTTACCATCCACGGTCGCGAAGCGCCCACCCTCACACAAGCGCGGGCCGCCATACTGAATCGCATCGCCGGTCCTGGCAAGATGCTGAATGCCTTCGTAAGCCGGCACAATGCGAGCGATCTCTTCTCGAATAGCGAGGCCGGAGTCGCAGGCCAGCAGCGATTCACGCTCGGGATAAGCGCGCACAGTGAGATCACGAAGAATGCGCCATTCAGTTCGCGCTTCTCCGACCTGCCGTGGGATCTGGGGACTGAAGGCGATGCGGCGTTCGGTGGTCGTCTCGGTCCCACCGCCTTCCTGTTCGTACCGCGTCTGCGCGGGAAGGAGGATAGTTTCCTCGCCGGGCTCAAGCAGCGCCTGATCGGTGAGAATAATGTCCTGGTGGACACGCAATGGCGTGCGTCCCAGCGCCTCGGCAACATACGCCGGGTCGGGTAACGTGCGCAGAAAGTTTCCGCCGAGCGTGTATAGCATGTTGAGTTCACCGCGATGCGCCGCCTCCACCATCTCCGGCGCGGAAAGGCCGGGCGCATGCGGAACCTCGAACCCATAGGCGTCCGACAACGCGCGAGCACTCCCAGCATTGATCGGCTGACCACCGGGAAACGCCGTAGCGTAGGCGCCCATCTCTGCCCCGCCCTGCACGCCCGAGTGTCCGCGGATCGGCATCAGCCCGCATTTCTCGCGTCCGACAAAGCCCTTCATCAGCCCGAGATTCAGGATCATCTGCACGGTATCGGCGCCGCAATCGTGCTGCGTGATTCCCATGCTCCACACGAGCACCGCCGTCTTTGCGTTCGCGATCAAATCCGCGAACTCTTCGAGGCCCGCCCGGCTGAGGCCGCTTTCCGCTTCGATGCGCGCCCATGGCATCGCAAGCGCGGCCGCGCGCAACTCATCGAAGCCCGTTGTATGCCGCTCGACGAAAGACGCGTCATACTGCCCGGTTTCAGCGAGTACCTTGATGACGCCGTACAAGAACGCAACATCCCCACGCTGCGCTACCGGAAACCAATAATCGGCAACATCGGTACCGAACAAAGCGCTGGAAGCAATCGACGGAATCCAATAGCGGTCCATGCCTGGCTCTTTGTACGGATTCACCATCACTACCTTTGTCCCGAGCCGCTTCGCCTCATGGATATACTTCACCGCCACGGGCTGGTCATTGGCCGGATTCGACCCGAAGAAGATCAAAAGGTCGGTTCCGTACCAATCCTTGTAGCTGCATGTGCTGGCGCCGACGCCAAGTGTCGCCTTCATCGCGCCTGTCGACGGCGAGTGGCACAAACGCGCGGCATTGTCGATGTTGTTAGACCCAAGCAGCCGAACGCACTTCTGCGCGGCATAGTACGTCTCATTGGTGATCCCGCGAGATGTCAGGTAAAACGCTATCCGTCGCGGGTCTGAACCACGGATGCGCGACGCGATTCGTTCAAGCGCGTCGTCCCACGACACGCGTTGAAACCGATGCTCCCCGCGCGACCGCACCATCGGATGTGCCAAACGGCCGAGTTCCCGTAGTTGCGCATTCGACATCTTCTGCAACGAATCGACATCCTCGAAGTGCGCGGGATCGATCGCGGGCATCGTATTCAAGCGCAGCAAGTGGAGCCGCGTCATGCACAGATGCACGCTATCCATCGTCCAATCGTGCAACCCGGCGACGCCGAGCGCACAGCCGTCACACACACCCTGTGACAGGATCTTCCACGCGTGCCGAAGATTGTCGCGATTCTTCCACGCAATCACCGGCAGCTCAGCAAAATGTTGAGGTTTTGTCTGTCCGATGCCCAGCGGTACAGCGGCCTTCCATCTATCTTTCCAGTCACGACGGATCTGGTGTATCAAAACAGGTCGCCCGCTCATCCATACTCTACAATGGGAACCAATCCAAACGGAGGTGAAGTATGAAAGACCCACGCGAATCCGGTTATCTCATCGGCTCCGAGCCCCTGGAAGACGTACGGCCACGCAACGCCGGCGGCCTCGGCGGCGATGACAAGAACGACGGCAAAGATACAGACGGGACGGACGGCGCGGATAGTGATGGCGCCGATAGTGACGGCACAGACTCCGAGGGCGCGGATTCTGACGGAACCGACTCCGACGGGACCGATGGCAAGGATTAGCCACTAATCTCGACATGGCGCCGCATGACCTTGCAGGCCTGCTCACGCCTGTCGACACCACGAGTTTCCTGAGGACGTGTTGGGGGCAGAACTTCCTGCACGTTCCCGGGGCTCGGGGTAAGTTTTCTGAACTTCTTCCCTGGCCCGCACTTAACGGCATCCTCGAACAGCACCGAATGGATACTCCGCGCGTACGTTTGACGCGCGACGGCAAACCGGTGCCCGCCACCTCGTATACGTCGTACCAGACGAATCGGAGACGTCCCAATCAGTCGATCCCGCGGCTGCGCTCGGCCGAACTGACGCGCGAGTTGCGTGAAGGCGCGACCCTCGTGCTGGACGCGGTCGATGAGTTGCATCCGCCTATCACGTCGTTGGCTGAGTCGCTCGAAGGCTTGTTTCACGTGCGCATCCAAGTGAACGCCTATGCGGGTTGGCGAACGTCGCATGGCTTCGATCTGCACTGGGACGATCACGACGTCTTCATCCTTCAAGTAGCCGGACGAAAAGACTGGAAGGTGTACGGTATGACGCGCAAGTATCCGATGGCGCGCGATGTCGAACCCACCACCGAAAAGCCTGGCACGCCGCTGTGGGAAGGCATGCTGAACGATGGCGATCTGCTGTACATCCCGCGCGGATGGTGGCACGTCGCTACGCCTCTGGATGAGCCGACGCTGCATCTCACGGTCGGCGTCAACAACCCGACGGGCTCGGATCTGTTGTCGTGGTTTGTGGACCGCCTTCGCGCGAGCGAAGTGGTTCGCCGCGACCTGCCGCTCTTCGCGAATCCGGAAGATCAGTTGGCCAGACTCGATCGGCTGCGCGACCTCTTGTTGAGCGAGTGGAGCCCGGATGTGATGCGGCAATACATTGCGGACCTCGATTCGAAAAGCCAACCTCGCACGCGCATGAATCTTCCTTGGGGCGCGATGCCAGATGTACTCCCTCCGGAAGACGGAACTTTTCGCGTGAAGTGGGCGGCAGCTCGCCGACCCGTCGTCCAACGCGCGGGCAGCGAGATTCACGTTCTCGCAAACGGCCGTCGTTGGCGTTTTGCCGAAGCTGCCGCGCCGATTCTGGACCGGCTCACATCAGGCGAGATCTGCTCGCCCAGCGAGTTCCAAGGCGTCGCCATGGCTCGCACGTTGCTGCGAGAACTGATTACGAACGGTCTTGCTGTTGTCGTGGTATGAAACGGTTCTTCTGCTCGGAGCAGTCGCGAGCGCGTACCGAACCCCTGTATGGGACGGCGGCTCGGGTGCGCACCTGGCTGCTCATCGAGTACCCCGGTATCTGGCGACCCAACGCGGTAGAAGACAGCACACTTTCTCCACTAGTAAAGCAGCGGCTCCTCCAACTCGCGAACTCCGAATCGCTTCACCGCCAGGTGTTCATCCGGCAAACCCACAAACGATCGGAAACGACGCGCTGCTTCATCGTACGCTCTTCGGAATCGAGTCCATCGATCGTGCGGGCAGACGTGGCCACGTGCGACGGACCGATCACCTCGATCGAGCCCGCCGACGCTCAGCCGATCTCCGAGCCTATGTTCCTGGTTTGCACGCACGGCAATCACGATATGTGCTGCTCAAAATGGGGACTGCCTGTGTACTACGCCGCCCGCCAGCTTGCACGGGAACAGGCCTGGCAATGCTCGCACATCGGGGGCGATCGCTTCGCCGGGAATCTGGTTTGCTTTCCGCATGGCATCTATTACGGCCACGTCTGGCCTGACGACGTGCCCGAACTAATGGATTCCTACCGGCGGGGCGAGATCAACCTGAAGCATTATCGCGGCCGATGCTGCTATCCAAGAGCGGTACAAGTGGCCGAGTACTTCGCGCGCGCTGAGACAGGCATGCTTCGCATCGACGATCTGCGGTTTGAGAGTGCGACCCGAGGTTCTGAGTGGCAGGTGCGGTTCCGAAGCGAGCGATCCGTCCTGGACGTGCGTCTCCGCACGTCGGAAGGGGCGCTCGAAGCACTTACTTGCAAGGCCCAGCGCCCCGGTCCGATCCCTAAATACGAGCTGTTAGGCTTCCGCGCCTCCGCCGTTTAAGACGACAAAGCGGCCTGCAGCATGGCCTTTGCGTAGCCGACGTTGTAGATCTCCGCTGCAAACCCGCCGCCCCCGGGATACTGGTTGCGAATGCCGCGCTCACGATCGATGTCGATGGCGCGCGCATGCTCGGGATAAAGCCCACGCGGGTACTTTTGACGCACAAGCTCCTTCATCACGGCGAACATATTCACCACGCCTTCGTCCAGCCACACTTCCGTGTAATCGACGTAGGGCTTGCGGACGCGCACATTGCGGAAGTGGACGTGGTTGATGCAGTCGCGATCGCCCAGCCACTTGGCTACGGTCACCGGGTCTTCTCCCATCTCGCGCGTGACGCCGCAGTCGAAGGTCATGCCGTTGTAGGGGCTCTTCACAAGGTTCAGGTACTCCTTCCAATGCGCGACGGTTGCCATGATCTGCTCACTACCGCGGCTCAGCGGCACTGGAGGATCGTTGGGATGGAGCGCCAAACGCACGTTGTTCTTCTCGGCCTCGGGAATCACGGCCTTCAGAAAGCCCTCGGCCCGCTTCATCTGCTCCGCGCGCGTGTGCGTGCCCACTCCTTCGCGAGGCGGCAGGTTCTTCGATAGCTCGTAATCGTACGCGGTCAGTCCGGAGCCGCCGCGGCCGAGCTCTTCCTTGTATCCTTCCATCAAACGGTTCGCATAAAAGTTGTACTCAATCACCGGCAGGCCCACCTTGCCCGCCGCGCGAATCGACTGAATGGTGTTCTCGATCTCTTGGTCCGCGCCGGGCTTTCCGTGGATCACGTTGTTCAGGCCGCCGATCATCATGTTGATGACCTGCACTCCGCCGGCCTTGTACTTGTCCATGATGGCGCGGAGGGACTCTTCCGTCCATGGCGAACGCGGTCCGCCCATCAGCACGTAGTCGACTCCGATCTGCTTATACGCACGGAGCCCCTTCTCATCGGCATTTTGAGGCGGCCCCAGGCAGATCCTTGGAGTCTTCGCCCCAAGCTGAGGCGGCCAGGACGAATCGACCGCGGCCATCACGGCGGGCATCAGCGACGCGGCGCTGACGGTCTGTAGCATGCGTCTGCGAGAGAAGTTATTGGGCATTGGAATCATCCTCCATCAGAAGAATTACCCATATCGTATACCTTCAGCTTCAACGCTTGAGAAACTATTTGGAGGGGAGAGGAGAAGCTGCGGCCTGCGCTTCTTCGCGGATGTCAGCCAGTCGCAGTCCGGTGATCGCAAGCGCAATAAAGCCGGCGATCAGCAAGGGCATTGTGATGATCGCCCACATCACAAATGAGAAGCGCTTGGCGAGACTCGAATCGACTCCGAAGAGCACCAAACCAAACACTGCCGCCGCCTGAAACGTGCCTAGGTTCCCCGGCGCCTGCGGAACCACCGCGACCAGCCTCAGGATTACCATCAGCGCGAATCCCTGCCCCAGGGAAATTTCGATACCGTAGCCTTGCGCCAGCGCATAGATCGGCAGCACTTGTAAGAGCAGATACGGCAGACTGGCCGCCGCCGACAGGAACAGGTACGGTGAGTGACCGATGATGTACAAATCGTCGACAAGCACGGTTAGGCGGCTGAGCCAGGGATGTTCCTTCAACGCTTCGTGCGTGCGCTTCTTAGCAAACATGGCGCCCGCCAGCAACGCCCCGCCGACCACGACCACCAACGCCAGAATCTGCCCCAAGGTGATGTAGATCTCCGGGAGTTCGACGAAGTAGGTGGTCACCAGCAGACAAACGCAAAGCCACACGCCGTCGAAGATCCTCTCGATCAGCGCCGAGGACAACGTGACCGTAAACGGCAGCTTGCTCCAACGGCCTTGCAGATAACAGCGGATAATTTCGCCTGTGCGCAGCGGCAGAATCTCGTTCGCAAACAGGCCTACGTAGATAGCGCGAATCGAACGCGCATACGGAATGTTGGCAACCGGCCGCAGAAGCAGACTCCATCGCCAGCCCTGCAGAAAGTACACCAGGATGTCGAACAAGACTGCGGCGCCCACCCACGCCCAGTTCATCGCGCGAATTTCGCCCCAAAGCTTTTCCGGCTCAAAATCGTGCAACACGTACACGAGCGACCCGATCGAAAGCACGATTGCGAGAACTAAAAGGACCTTTTGCGATGTCGGTGTGCGGAATCCGGCAGATGCTGTAGACGGAACACCCAAAGAACCATCATATCGATGGCTGGGCGAACTCTACGAAATCGCGGAAACAGCCAGTTGCAGGACCTTTATCGCGGCGGAGCTCTCTGGGAGCCCAGGCGTCCAGGTTGATGCGGGCTCGGAGCCGGCGGAGTACTGGTCGTCTCGCCCGCCGAGCTTCCAAAGCACAAGCTCAAGGGAAGGGACCACATACAGGCAGTGCCCACCGGAGCCGGACTTCCAGAACGCGTCGCGCGGAACGCCGTCAAGGTGGCTGTCGCCATTTACCTCGAACTGCAAGCCGTACGGCGCGTGCGGGTTGTACGGCGATAAGCGGCCGCATGCCTTCACATACTCAACCGGAGCGATCTGTGCGCCGTTCCAGCGTCCCTCGCCGAGGAGCATTTCGCCGAACCGAAGCACGTCCGGGGCGCGCAGTTGAATGCCGCCCCCTCCGGGCGTATGCGCCACTTCCGGCCGATTGTAGCCCCAGCTCCAACCCTTCCAGCCAAGCGGTTCGGCCAGCCGTTCGGCAACGTAGGCATCCAGCTCCAGGCCGGTGATGCGGCGGATCATCATCGATATGACATGAACCCCTGCGGTCGAGTAACTGAAGCCTGAACCAGGGGAGCACCACATGCCGGTCGAGACGGCGGTCTCATCCACCGAAGCTTGCCATCCATCGGGACCCGCGGGCGAGACGTCAACGGGCTTACCGAGGATGAACCCGGGCGAGTTCCCTCCAATCCCAGAGGTCATCGTCAGCAGGTGCCCCAGCTTGATCGCCGCCTTGCGGCTGTCATTCCACGGAAAGGCTTCCTTCGGCAGATGACGAACGGTGTATATCTTCTGGTCCAGCCCGGCGGGAAACAGGTAGGGTCGCTCGCCGACCAGAATCCCGGCAGCAATGCTCGTGATGGTTTTCCCGCACGAGGCCAGGTTCGGCGCCGCTTCCCGACTGCCGAGCCCATAGTATTTCTCAAATAGACTCTGGCCGCGGCGCATCACCACAAGACCGCCATGCTTGCTGCTGGCCTGCGCGACGGCGAACGCCTCGTCGAGTTTGCCCTCGGCCCGTAGCAACGTCGGGAAACCGGCAAGCAAGGAGCGTCGGGAGATCGGCGCCATCAGGCTTTGGTCGCCTTCAATTCCGACTTGGACTGGCCCGCCCAATGGCGCAACTGGCCTCGAAGGTACTTCGGCGCCGTTTGGACCGCCGCGATGGACTGCTCGAACGCCTGCCGCGCCTGAGCGTTCTTACCGGCCGCCCGCAGCGCCAAACCGTAGTAGAAGAGCCCCTCTGGATCGTACTCGCGCGCATTGGTGTAGCGTTCCAGCGGGTCGAGCGCTTCCTGCGAACGGCCCAAATCCAGCAGCGTTGCCCCAAGCTCGCGCCACCCTTCGTGCCTGCTGACACGCGGATCGGATCTCAAAGCTGACTCGATGTGGGCAAGCGCCTCGCCAGGTTGCCCTAAAGCGCGCAGGGCTCGGCCGAGGTGCAGTTGCGCATCCGCTTCGTCGGGCTGGATGGATACGGCGCGGCGGAAGCTTTCAACGGCGTTCTCGTATTGCCGCCGCTGCATATAGATGAGGCCGAGTTGGAAGTGAGCGTCGGCGTCGCGCGGATTCACCATGGACGCTTCGAGCTGGCGGCGAAAGCTGCGCCTGGAATTCATCGATTCGCCCAGCGAGCGCACATCCGGCGAGTAGTACCGGTAAAGCAGGAACAAGATCCAAGGCGACAACAGGAAGTACGAGAGATGCCCGACCACTGGTCTCAACAGCACAATGCCGAGCGCGGTAAGCCATCCCGCCGCTGTGGATACCCCAGCCTGCAAGGTGGAGGTTCCTAGCGCGGTCCGGAGGCAGATCGCGAACAGCAACAGGAAGCCAAGATGCCCGACCACCGGTAAGCCTTGGACATGCGTCGCAAACTGAACCAATCCGAGCGGCAGATACGCAGCCGACCACGACAAAAGGGCGCAGACCAGGATCGGCAAGTATTCCCGGCGCAGCACGATGCTGGTAGAGCCCAGTCCATCCCAGGCAGCCACGACCGCGATCGCGACAGGTGTCATGCCCAGGAACAGCGCAACGCAGGGAAAAAACGAGTTCGGCGTGGCCAAGGTCAAGGCTGCGGCGAGAAGCACCTCCGGCCCGAACGCTGGCGCCCCTGTGTCCCCTGCTTGTTCGGCCGGGGCGTGCGGAATCGGCACAGCACCTGCCAGCGCGAACGTCCACACGATCAGCACCAGGACCGCCAAGCCGATCGCAAACGCAACGGAGCCGTTGTCCAGCGCATCGCTGGCTGCGTGCGATGGCCGGTAATAGAACCGGGAAAACAGCGCCAGATTTTCGCCCATGGGGACACTCCATTATCCCCTGGAGCGAGCCTGGTTGGGGGCGCGATGTAGAATGAAAACACCAGCCACTTGAAATCCACCCAAGCCCCTTGTCCGTCGGGTCATCGGAGCTTACGGCGGGCGGCCTCAACTATGAATTTCGTCAGGAGACTCTGTGGAAAAAGCATCTTGTGACATCGGACTGATCGGGTTGGCCGTCATGGGCCAGAACCTGGTGCTGAATATGAATGACCACGGCTATAAAGTGGCCGTATTCAACCGGACGGTCTCCAAAGTAGACGAGTTCATTGCCAACGAAGCAAAAGGCACCGAAGTTGTCGGCGCGCACTCGATTGAAGAACTGGTGTCGCTGCTCAAGCGGCCCCGCCGCGTGATGCTGATGGTGAAGGCTGGAGACACTGTCGATAAGCAGATCGACGCCATCCTGCCCTACCTGGAACCGGGCGACATCATCATCGACGGCGGCAACTCGTTATTCACAGACAGCAACCGCCGCACCACTACACTCGCCCAGAAAGGGATCCTCTTCATCGGCACTGGCGTATCGGGTGGCGAGGAAGGCGCTCGCCGCGGTCCCTCGATTATGCCCGGAGGCAATCCCGCCGCATGGCCGCATGTGAAGGAGATCTTCCAGGCCATCGCCGCGAAGGTGGAAGACGGCACTCCGTGCTGCGATTGGGTGGGCGAGAACGGCGCCGGCCACTACGTCAAGATGGTTCACAACGGCATCGAATATGGCGACATGCAGCTCATCTGCGAAGCCTACCAGTTGCTGAAGGACGCGGTCGGATTGAATACAGACGAGCTGCATGAAGTGTTCGCCGAGTGGCAGGAAGGTGAACTCGACAGCTATCTCATCGAGATCACACGCGATATCTTTGCCAAGAAGGATGACGACGGTCAGCCTGTGGTGGACAAGATCCTCGACACCGCCGGCCAAAAGGGCACCGGCAAATGGACGGGCATCAGTTCGCTGGAGCTCGGCATCCCGGTCACGCTGATCGGCGAGGCTGTTTACGCGCGCTGCCTGTCGGCCATGAAAGATGAGCGTGTGGCTGCGTCGAAGATCCTCAACGGACCGAATGAGAATCTCTCGGTGGGGGATCGCAAAGCTTTCATCGAGGACATTCGCAGAGCGTTGTACTGCTCAAAAATGATCTCGTATGCGCAGGGTTATATGCTGCTGGCCGCGGCCGCGACGGAAGAAAAGTGGAACCTGAACTTCGGCGGTATTGCGCTGATGTGGCGCGGCGGATGCATTATCCGCAGCCGGTTCCTGGGCAAGATCAAAGAAGCCTTCGACAAGAACCCGCAGCTTTCCAATCTCCTGGTGGATGACTTCTTCAGCAAGACTTTAAACGAATATCAAGGTTCGTGGCGCCGCGCGATCGCCGCTGCGATTCAGGCCGGTGTTCCCATGCCTGCCTTTACCACCGCGCTGGCATTCTTTGACGGCTTTCGGACCGAGCGGCTTCCCGCCAACCTCCTGCAGGCCCAGCGCGACTACTTCGGCGCCCATACTTATGAGCGCATCGACAAGCCGCGGGGTGAGTTCTTCCACACAAACTGGACTGGCCGGGGTGGGCGCGTCGCATCGGGCACGTACAACGTTTAAACCTCAGGAGATTGGTGGCCTAAACAAATGAAATACGGTCTGAATATCCGCGAAAGCGGCAGTCTGGATTTTCTCTCTCTCGGCGCTTTGATTCACCGGCTGGACCCGGGAATCATCCCATTTCGCAAGGCGCACGAGTGCCAGATCCACGTCAGCGGCGGTGAGTTCAATTGCGCCGCGAACCTGGCCGATTGCTTCCGGCTCAACACTGGCGTTGCCTCCGCCATGGTGGACTATCCTATCGGCGACCTCATCGCCGAGCGCGTCCGTGCCATGGGCGTGAAGCCGTTCTATAAACGCTTCAAACACAACGGCGTGAACGGTCCAAACATGGCCACCGTTTACAGCGATCGCGGTTTGGGCGTACGGGCTCCCGTGGTGTTCTACAACCGTTCAAACGAGGCGGGCGCGCTCCTGAAGCCCGGCGACTTCGATTGGAACGCCATCTTCGGGGGCGGTGTGCGCTGGTTTCACAGCGGGGGCATCTTCGCGGCGCTCTCGGAGACCACGGGCGAACTCATCATCGAAGCGATGAAGGCTGCTAAGGCGGCGGGCGCGATTACGTCCTTTGACCTCAACTATCGGGCCAAGCTCTGGAACATCTGGGGCGGCGCAGAGAAGGCTGTGTCCGTGATCGCCCGCATTGTTGAAAATGTCGACGTGCTGGTTGGCAATGAGGAAGATCTGCAACTCGGCCTCGGCATTCCAGGACCGGAAGTGCATGCCAAGTCGAAGCTCGATCCGTCGACCTTCTTCGGGATGATCGATAAAGTGGTGGCGAAGTATCCGAACGTGAAGATCGTGGCGACCACGCTTCGTGAGGTGCACTCGACCAACCACCACAGTTGGAGCGCCGTGGCGTGGATCGACGGGAAAACCTATACCGCTCCGACGACCGAGCTGAACGTGTTGGACCGGGTCGGCGGCGGCGATGGCTTCGCTTCGGGCTTGTTTTATGGGTTGCTCAGCGGCGAAGAACCGCAGCAGGCGGTGAACCTCGGATGGGCTCACGGGGCTCTGCTGACTACGTTCCCCGGCGACACCACAATGTGTACGGTGGAAGACGTACGAGCGTTCGCCAAGGGCGGCTCGGCGCGCATTCAACGGTAAGCGTCCGGTATCCGGAGCGAACATTGTAAGGCCAAAATGGCCTTACGGATGCTACAATGGAATTGTCTTTGCCGCATCCGCCGTAAGGCCTTCCGGATACCGGCGCGTTATCGCAATCCAGTACCTGCGCTGCGAGCAAAGGCGCGTACTTCGGCTCGAGGGCCGGGCGTGCGTCACCCGGACGCCCACCGCTTCGAACGGTTCGAGGCCGCAAAGCAGTGCGCAGTAGTCGCGAAAGGAGCAGCCATGGCAGGTCGCGGACCACAGTCATTCAAAAAACGACAGAAAGAGCAACAGCGCAAGGAAAAGCAGCAGGAAAAGGCCGTAAAACGCGAACAGCGCAAGCTCGACAAGCCTGAGGGCGGCGGTCCTGAGATCGACTTCGAGTTCCATAATCAAGAACATGAAGTCAGCGCGGAAGAGATCGCCGATCGCTTGGTCGGCCGTACGCTCGCCGATCGTTAATCTCTCCTAAGTTCCAAGAAAGAGGGGCGGCCGAAAGGCCGCCCCTCTTTTTGCTTCCATTGTTGCGCCAAAAACTTAGCGACTGGCGCGCCGGCTTTTCCAACTGCCGCCGCGGGCCGGAGCCTGCGAATTACCGCCACCGCTGCGCTGAGGAAACGTCGGCAGAACGACCACCTTGGGTTGAGGAGCGATCTTCCGAGCCAGCACCGCGGCCGGAACATCCACCCGCTGCATCGCGACGTTCAGCATCTTCTCGATCTTGCGGATGTCCGAGCGCTGGGCCCGGGTCGCAAACGTCGAGGCCGTGCCGCTCACGCCCGCGCGAGCCGTTCGGCCCACCCGATGGACGAAGTCCTCGGGTACCTGCGGCAGATCGTAATTGACCACATGCGAGATCCCATCCACGTGGATCCCACGGGCCGCCACATCCGTCGCCACCAGTACACGGTAGCCGCCGGTCTGAAAGCCGCGAAGAGCTTCATTCCGTTGGCTCTGCGTACGGTCGCCATGAATGCGCGCCGCTTTGACGCCCAATCCCGACAGGCTCTTGGCGAGCTTATCGGTGCCGTGCTTGGTACGGGCGAAGATTAGGAAGGTTCCCTTCTCCGAATCGATCATGTCGGCCAGCAGCGACAGCTTGCGTTCCTGGTCCACTTCGAACAACCGGAGAGTGACGTTGTCCGCAACCTTGGTTGTGGGTCCGAGCGCGATCCGCACCGGATTTGTCAGATAGCTGTCGATCAGCTTGGCCACCGAAGTCTCGATGGTCGCTGAAAAGAACAGGGTCTGCCGATTCGACGGAGTCTCGCCGAGGATGCGCCGGATTACCGGCAGGAATCCCATGTCGAGCATGCGATCCGCTTCGTCCAGGACTACAGTGTTGACCTTGGCGAGTTTCACCAGCTTACGGTCTAGGAAATCCACCAAACGGCCGGGCGTGGCAATCAGCACACGAGCGCCGGCGCGAATTTGGCGCAATTGAGTTTGTTCGTTAAGGCCGCCCACGACCACTGCGGCTTTGATCTGCGTCAAGGACGCCA
>DASQDN010000559.1:0-10092 GCA_035634155.1 Bryobacteraceae bacterium
AGCACAAGACCGAGTGGGAAGAAGTTACGGCGCGGCACATCTTGATTAAGTTCAAGGGCTCGCCTGTGCCGACAGCGGAAGGCAAGCCCGAGCTCAGCGAAGAGCAGGCGCTTGCCAAAGCACAGGAGATCCGGAAAAAGCTGCTTGCGGGCGGTGACTTCGCCGCGATCGCGAAGGCTGAGTCGGATGACACGGGTTCCGGCGCAAACGGCGGCGAGTTGGGCAGCTTCAAGCGCAACTCAATGGTTCCCGAGTTCGAGAAAGTCGCGTTCTCGTCGCCTGAAGGCCAAGTGAGCGAGCCGGTGAAGACCCAGTTCGGCTACCATCTGATCCGCGTGGACAAGCGCAATGCGCCGACCGTGGCGAGCGTTCGTAGCGAGATCGAAGAACGCGTGAAGCCGGAACAAGCGCGTCAGGCAGTGGAGACGCTTGCGAAAGCAACGCCCGTGGTGATGGACGAAGCGTACTTCGGCGCTGCGGCCTCTTCTCCTGCCGCCGCGCCCGAAGCGGCGGTTGCGCCGACCGCGCCCGCCGCTCCGGCGAAGGCGAAACCTGCCGCTACAAAGCCAAAGGCGCCGGGAGCAGCTAAGCCCGCAGCGCCCAAGACCGCTCCTGCAAAGTGACTTCCAGAGAAAGAGAGAGTCCGACTCCTCGGGCTCTCTCTTTCGTGTGCCGAGCATGTTCGACAGCTTGAGGGTGAACGTCCCTGTGACAACCGGATGGAGGTGAAGTCATAGCGAAGCGCAAGGGCGTCGTCGCGACCATATCCATCAAGGGCACTGGTTGTAAATCCGGCGGTTGCGCGTTGATGGCGTTCGAGCTTACCTCGGGAGATCTGCCCGTTGTCCTGGATTCAGGGCTGAGGGTGAAGCGATTCGCCCTGACCGATCGGCAGAAGTCAGCAGAGGGCGTAATAGGAGTGGAAGCTCTGAAGGCCCGAACGGTCCTGCGAAAGCAGGTTAATGGGAGTGGAGAGTAGACGGCGCGACTCCTGAGTGACAGGCGGCAGAAGAACCAGCTAGAGATGGCCTTTGCAAAATAGGGGTGAAGCCCCGAAGGGCCTCCCGGGAGGGGCCGAATCGCTCGCGGCGGAGCGCGGGATCGAAACCCCGGCCCTCGGCGAACGTTTGATGGAGGAAGTCTGCGAGCGGGAAAACTGCAAGCAGGCACTGAGACGAGTCAAAGGCCAACAAAGGAAGCGCTGGGGTGGACGGAATGACCGTTCACGAATTGCCAGACTTTCTGAAACAGCACTGGCCGGCAATCCGGGAACAGTTGTTGGGCGGGACCTATCAACCGCAGCCGGTGAAGCGGGTGGAAATTCCGAAGCCGGATGGGGAGGAATGCGAAAGCTTGGCATTCCGACGGTGCTGGATCGGTTTATCCAGCAGAGTTCGACCGGGAGTTCGAGCGACGCGGACTTCGGTTCGCGCGGTACGCGGACGACTTTAACATCTACGTTTGCAGCCGCCGGGCCGGGAAAGGGGTAATGAAAACCGTTACGCGGTTCCTCACGACTAAGCTCAAGCTCAAGGTGAACGAACACAAAATCGCGGTGGCGCAGCCGTAGGAACGAAAGTTTTCTGGGGTCAGCCTCACGGGATTCGGAAGGCCACGACGGCGGTGGACCGATTCAAGGAGCGTATTCGAGAGACAACTGGACGGACGCGGGGCATGAGCATCGAACGAATCGCCGAGGACCTCAGCCAATATCTGCGGGGCTGGATCGGATATTTCGGAAAGTGCGAAACGCCTTCGGTGCTGGAGGCCCTGGAGAAGTGGACCAGGCGCAGGCTACGGTCTGTGACCTGGAAGCAGTGGAAGCGAGGATCGGTACGATACGCCGAACTACGCAAACAGGCCGTGGGTAAAGGTGTGGCCGCGAAAACGGCCGGCAGCGCTCACGGCGCTTGGCGGTTGGCGAAGAGCCCGGCGCTCGCGATTGCGCTGCCCAATTCCTACTTCGATTCGCTCGGCATTCCGAGATTGACAGTTGGCTGGTAGCTCAACCCGCCGCACCGCCCTATGTCTATTGTTCTACTTCCCGGCTCCTGCCGCGGCGGCGGCCGCCGCCACCTTCTTGAAATCACCCGCCTTTACGTAGCTGATTTTCGCCGGATCGATGTTGCGTCGCAGCGCTTCCACGATCTGTTGGGCGGTAAGTGCCGCGACCTTCTTCTCAATCTCGGCCTGGTACGCCAGGGTCCGTCCCTCAAACTCGTTCGTCGCCAGAATTCCGGCTAAGGACTGGTCCTGCGATCTATCCACCGCACGTCCCTGCAGCCAACCGCGTTTACCCTCCGCGATCTCTTGATCGGTGAAGCCGTCTTTGAGCAGTTTGGCAATCTCTTCTTTGAACACAGCTTCCACTTTCGCGACATTCTGGGGCGCCGCAATGGCCGTGACGGTGAACGTTCCATCGTCATAGACAGGGTGCGCCGAGATACCCGAGCCCACGCCATAGCTGAGTCCTTCTTTGGTGCGGACGCGAGCAAATAACCGCGAACTCATGCCTCCTCCGAACAGATAGTTGGCGAAGGTCAACGCCGGGTAATCCGGATCCTTTTCGCTCAACTTCAGCGGCATGCCGGCGGTGAACACGGCGTTCTCCTTGTCCGGAGTTTCGATGCTTTGATTGATCGCTGTCGCCGGGCGGTAAGCGAACGGCACGCGCGTGTACTTGCCCGGGCTCTTCCAATCGCCGAAGAGCTGGCCGGCCAAGGTCTTCATCTCAGCCGGATCGAAGTCGCCGACTAACGTAAATTCCGCGTTCGACGCGCCATAGAACTCGTTGTAGAACTTCTTCACTTCATCGAGCGTGGTCGCCTTCATTTCCTCGATTTCTTCCTGCGGAAGACGGGTCCGTCGAAGATCGCCCTTTGCATACGGAGCGATGTGCTGACGCAGCGTGAGGAATCCAAGCGCCTGCGGATCCCGAAGAGCTTGCTCATTGGCGGAAAGAGCGCTGTTCTTCAACTGATCGAACTCGTTCTCGGGATAAGCGGGCTCGCGTAGAATCTCGGCGAGCAGCTTCAGGGTTGCGGGAAGATTCTCACGAGTGGTTTCCAGTGCGAATCGCACCGCGTTAGCGCCCCCGCCGGCCGGATTCACCCGCGCCTTCAGGCGATCGAGCTCATCCTGGATCTGCTGGCGGGTGTGCTTCTTGGTGCCTCGCATCAGCATGCCCGAAATCATGCCAGGCGCACGGCCCCGATTACTGGCCGATTCCAAGTCCGCAAAGTGCAGCGTAACGGTCCCATGCACGGTAGCGCCGCGCGTCTTCTTGGGCAGGAGCGCTAGCTTCATCCCATTTGGCAGAGTGCTGCGCTGGAGGCGGCTTTCAATGTTCTCGGGACTGGGATCGAAGGCCTCGCCTTGCGCGACGACAGCCGATCCTTTGAAGTCCTTAAGAATGGCCTCGCGATCTGTGATAGCGGGGATCTCGGCGCGATCCGGAGCCTCAACTGGGCGGAATAACCCGATCGTGCGGTTGTCTTCCTTCAGATAATGCTTGGCCACCCGGATCACATCCTCGCTAGTGACTTTCTTGATGTTGTCGCGATCGAGGAAGAATAGCCGCCAGTCGCCGCGCGCGATCGGTTCGCTCAGCATCAGACCGATGCTTTCGCTGTTGTTGAGGGCCATCTCATACTGCTTCAGCTCAGCCTGTCTGGCGCGCTCCAGCTCTTCTTTTGTGGGAGGCTCCTTCACAATGTCGTGAACCACGCGCAGCACCGTATCCTTTACCTCGTCGAGATTGCCGTCTTTGCGAACGGTCGCGCTGAAGAGCATCACGCCAGGCTCGCTGGTGGGCCACACCCCCGCGCCGACACTGGCTGCCTTCTTGCTTTCCACCAGCGCCTTGTGGAGACGCCCGGAAGGCGTGTCAGCCAGGATTGTGGTTAGAAGATTCAGCGCCGCCATGTCCGGATGGGCTCCGTCGGGCGTCTTGTACACCGCGAGAATGCTTTGCGTGTCACCGACGCGGCGGACAGTGACGAATCGCTCGCCATCCTGCACCGGTTCCACCGTGTACGGCCTTTCGATCTTTCGCGTAGGCCGAGGGATCTTGGCGAACGTCTCGGCTACCAGGGCTAAGGTCTTCGGCTCATCGATCTTGCCGGAGACGACCAGCACCGCGTTGTCGGGCTGGTAATACTTCTTGTAGAACGCCTGAAGCCGCTCAATGGAGACGTTCTCCAAATCCGACTTGGCGCCGATGGTGGACTTGCCATAGTTGTGCCAGATGAAGGCTGTGGAGAGGACACGCTGGAAGAGCACACGGCTCGGCATGTTCTCGCCACGCTCGAATTCATTGCGAACCACGGTCATCTCTTTATCCAGCGCTTCCTTGGCAACGAACGAGTTCACCATGCGATCGGATTCGAGTTCGAGCGCCCACTTGAGGTTCTCGTCGGTGGCGGGGAAGGTCTCGAAGTAATTCGTCCGGTCCGTGCTGGTGCTGCCATTGGAGCGGGCCGCGTGCGCGCGAAATTCCTCGTCGATTTTCAGGTGGTTCTTCGAGCCGAGGAAAAGCATGTGCTCCAGCAGGTGCGCCATGCCCGTTTCACCGTACCCCTCGTGCAGGGAGCCCACTTTGTAGGTAACGTTGACCGTCGCCGTCTGCTTGCTGGGATCGGGGAAAAGCAGCACTTGGAGGCCGTTCTCCAGCCTGTACTCGGTGATGCCTTCCACGGACGTTACTTTCTTCACTCCGGTGGGAAGTGTTTGGGCTGCGAGCATGCCTGCAAGGGTCAAGCACGCCGCTACAAGGGTTGCGAATCTTCGCATGGATGGGACTCCTGGGGGAAAGAATCCTACCTAATTTAACAAAACGGCGGGCTAGTCGGACGGCAGAATGATGCCGCGGCACTCGCCAAAGCCGATTCGTGGAAGGCCCGGACGCTCGGCGTAGCCGCGCATCACGACCTCGTCTCCATCCTTGAGGTACGGTCCGCCGGTCTCCAGAAGACAGCCGGACGAGTCCGGTCCGGAAACCGTGCCCGACGCCAGCAGATCGCCCGGTTGCAGATTGCAGCCGTTCGATGTGTGGTGCGCGATCATCTGCTCGAACGTCCAGAACAAGTCGCGGGTGTTGACGCGCCCGGTAAGGACGTTGTTCACGCGCACTTCGAGCGTGATGTCGTAAAGCGGACCGCCGGGCTTCAGGTAGGGCAGGAGTTCCGGGCGGTCGGGCATCTCCAGCCGGTACGGCGCGAGCGCCTGGGGCGAGACGACCAGCGGCGAGATGGACGTGGCGAAGCTCTTGCCGAGGAACGGCCCCAGGGGCTGATATTCCCAGCGCTGGATGTCGCGAGCCGACCAGTCATTTACCAAAACGAACCCAAATATGCGGCCGGCCGCCGCCGCGACAGGGACCGTCGTGCCGAGTGGGTTGCCTTCCGCGACGACGACGCCGAGTTCCACCTCGTAGTCGAGCTGCTCGGTCGGACCGAATCGTCCCTCGCCGAGTTGGCCGCACGGACGCCGGACGGGTGTGCCGCTGAGCACGACCGAACTCGCCCGACCGTGGTAAGCAACCGGCACGTGTCGATAGTTGGGCAGAAGCGGGTTGTCGGGTCGAAATCGCTTGCCCACATTCGTG
The DNA here is from genome assembly GCA_035634155.1 of Bryobacteraceae bacterium. Classification (GTDB taxonomy): domain Bacteria; phylum Acidobacteriota; class Terriglobia; order Bryobacterales; family Bryobacteraceae; genus DASQDN01. Next base: position 5,606 of record DASQDN010000559.1, read on the forward strand.
GCGTGGTGGATGGAAGCGTAGAAGTCCGTGTAGTTTCTTATGTGTGCGGGCGTCTCCAGCCGGACGCTGGACAACGCGAGTAGTGGAGGGCGTTCGGATGAGTCTTCCCGGAGGAGAGTAGTGAGACGCTGCCGGTCGTAGCGTCCTCCGGCGTGGGCCAGGTCGAGGACGGAGTCGCCGATGACGACTCCTTCTTTGCCGCCATCAAAACGGCAATACGGAAGATTGGCGAGCGGGAAGTCGCAGCCGGGCTCGTTTGCAGAACGAACCCAACTGGTCAACGATCCAGCCACGATTGATAGTATTCCTTGTCCTCAACGTTCAACGCGGACTTGCTCACACGCAAGGGGCGGAACGTGTCGACCATGACCGCGAGTTCGTCCGTGTGCGGCTTCCCGATGGAATCCTCGGCCCGCCCGGGATGCGGACCGTGCGGGATGCCATCCGGATGCAGCGTGATGGATCCGAACTCGATGCCCTTGCGGCTCATGAACTCCGAGTTCGCGTAATAAAGCACCTCATCCGACATGACGTTGGAATGGTTGTAGGGCGCGGGAAGCGCAGTCGGGTCAAAGTCGTAGGGCCGTGGACAGAAGGAGCAAATGACGAAGTTGTCGCCTTCGAACGTTTGATGCACCGGGGGCGGCAAGTGGAAGCGGCCGACGCGCGGTTCGAAGTCGTGGATGTTGAAGGCCCATGGATAGTAGAAGCCGTCCCAGCCGACGACGTCGAAGGGGTGGTGGTCCAGGTAGAACTCGGTCAGACGATCGAACTTCTTCGCAAGCACGCGAAACTCCCCCTTCTCGTCGCGAGGCGCCAGTTGCTGCGGGCGCCGGATGTCACGTTCGGAGTAGGGCGCGTGCTCGACTAACTGCCCATGCTCGTTGCGGTATCGCCTGGGCGTGCGCACGTAGCCGGTGCTTTCGATGATGAGGAACGATTGCGGGGTAGCGCCGGCGAGCCGGTACCGGTGCAGGATGCCTCGGGGAATCACGATGTAATCGCCGGCGCGATAGGCGAGCTCGCCCATTTGGGTCTCGACCACGCCTTCGCCTTCGGTCACGTAGATCACTTCGTCGCCCTGCGCATTGCGATAGAAGAACGGGTCTTCCTGCCGGGGAGCGGCGATCGACAGCGCTACATCGGTGTTGAACAGGATCGGGATGCGGTCCAGCGTGGGGCTGCTGCCTGGCGATAGCTTGCGAGTGCGGAAGTGTCGATGCCGGAGGTGGTGATGCTCCTCAGGCTCCCATTTCAGCGATTGGAAATCCTGGGTGCGCAGCACCTGAGTGGGTCGCTGGATGTGATACAGCAGCGACGCGGGGCCCACGAATCCTTTATTGCCGATGAGCTCCTCGTGATACAGGCTCCCATCGCCCTGACGAAACACAGAATGCCGCTTAGGTGGAATGCTGCCGAGTTGATGATAGATGGGCATGCTGGGTCCTATAGGTTGCCGCGACGCGCCTGCTCGGCTTCGATCGCTTCGAAGAGAGCGCGGAAATTGCCTTTGCCGAACCCGCGGCTGCCGGCTCGCTGGATGATCTCGTAGAACACCGTGGGACGGTCCTCTACCGGTTTGCTGAAGAGCTGGAGCAGATAGCCTTCTTCGTCGCGGTCCACGAGTATGCGGAGCTTGCGAATGGTTTCGAAGTCTTCCTGAATGTCGCCCACGCGCTGCGGCAGAGCGTCGTAGTAGCTGTCCGGGACGTCCAGGAAGTCGACACCATTGGCTCGCAGCGTGCTGACTGTTTGGATGATGTCTTTGGTCTGCAGCGCGATGTGCTGCACGCCCGGGCCGCAGTTGTAGTCGAGGTATTCCTGGATCTGGCTTCTGCGACGGCCTTCAGCGGGTTCGTTGATGGGGAACTTGACCGACTGGGAATCGTCCGACATCACGATGCTCATCAGCGCGGAATATTCGGTGGAGATGTCTTTGTCGTCGAAGTTGATGTAGCGGTGGAAGCCGAGCACGTTTGTATACCAGTCGGCCCAATAGTTCATCTTGCCGAGTTCAACGTTGCCGACGACATGGTCAATGCGAAGAATCCCTGCTTCGCGACCGGGAGCGTCCTGCGCGCGGAAGCCCGGAAGAAACGGGCCGGAGTAGTCCTGGTGCGAGATCAGGGAGTGAATCGTGTCGCCGTAGGTTTGGATCGCGGCACGACGGATGCTCCCGTACTCGTCTGTGACGGTGCGCGGTTCTTCAACGGCGGTTGCGCCGCGGCTGACCGCTTCGTGAAAGGCGCTGTCGGCGTCGTTGACGTGAAAAGCGATGTCACGCACGGCGTCGCCGTGCGTGCGGAGATGCTCGGCGAAAAAGCCGGAGGGCTGAAGCGGGGTGGTGAGTACAAGCTGAGCTTTCCCTTGCCTAAGCGCATAGCTCGCCCCTGAGCGGCTTCCGGTTTCCAGACCCGCGTACGCGAACTGCGTGAATCCGAGCGCCTGCCGGTAATAGTAGGCCGACTGCTTGGCGTTGCCGACCCAGAACTCAAGGTGATGGATGCCGCGGATCTTGAGCGGGTTGGTTGGTGTGGTGGCTGTCATGGCCTGCCTGGCGAATGAAATCGACCGCGCCCGGGTTTTCGAGCGCTGTCAGATCCCCGGCGTCCTGGCCGAGGAATGCCGACCGAATGACGCGCCGCATCACTTTGTTGTTTCGTGTTCGCGGTAAAGATGGCACAAAATACACAGCTTCCGGACGCAGGGGCTTGCCCAAAGCGTCGGCCACAAGGCTCCGGAGTTCTTCGGCCAGCTCCGGAGACGCCGTAAAGGCAGGCGCCAGGACGACAAAGCCTCGCATGCATTCGCCCTTGAGGTCGTGCGGCGTGCCGATGACGCCAGCTTCCGCCACTGCAGGGTGGCTGACCAGGATTGACTCAACTTCAGCGGGGCCGACTCGCTTGCCGGCCACCTTGAGCGTGTCGTCACTTCGACCGAGGATGTACCAATGGCCTTCCTGATCGCGCTGAGCCCAGTCGCCGTGCGCCCAGATGCCCAGCCATCGGGACCAGTAAGTGTTTATGTATCGCTCGGGGTCGTGAAGAAACCCGCGTGCCATCCCGATCCAGGGTTGTCGAATGACCAATTCGCCGACGGTGCCGGAAGCAACGGGCGCTCCGGTGTCATCGACAATGTCGGCGTCGATACCTGGACATGCGGCCGGGAAAGAACACGGCTTCAAGGGTAGAAGCGGGTTGCCCATCAGGATGCCGCCTGAGATCTCGGTGCCGCCCGAGTAGTTCACGATCGGCACGCGTCGGCGGCCCACTGTTTCGAAGAGCCACCACCAAGGGTCGGGATTCCAGGGCTCGCCTGTGGAGCCGAAGATCCGCAGCGCGTCGAGGTTGTGGCGCCGGACGGGAGCTTCGCCGTGAACTGCCAGTGCTCGAACCAGAGTCGGGGAGATGCCGAGGACTTCCACTCGATGACGCTCGCAGAAGGCCCAAAGACGCCCAGGGTCGGGGTAGTCGGGGGCTCCGTCGTACAGAGCGAGGGTTCCGCCCAGGATGAGCGCGCCGTAGATGAGCCAGGGTCCCATCATCCATCCGATGTCGGTGACCCACGAGATGCGCGTGCCCGGTCCGACATCCGTGCCGAAGCACATGTCCTGGGCGGCCTTCACGGGGAAGCCGCAATGGGAATGCAGGATGCCTTTGGGTTTGCCGGTTGTACCCGATGTGTACAGGACCAGAAGGGGATCTTCGGCGGAGGTCGGCTCCGTCCCGTGGCGTTCGTCCGTCGCTGCGATCAGGTCGTCCCATTTGAAGCCTCCCGTCTGTTCGCGAAGACGGTTGACGACGACAACGTGCTCAACCGACGGGCAATTGGCGACCGCTGCCGCGACCACGCCGTGGGCGGGCGCCGGCTTGCCTCGGCGAGGAAATGCATCGCAGGTGATGACAACCTTCACCGACACATCCCGTACGCGCGACTCGATGGCGGTGGGTCCGTAGCCGGAGAAGAGAGGAACAGCTACGGCGCCGACTTCCGCCGCCGCGAGGAGTGCCACCACGGTTTCCGGCATCATCGGCAGGTGGATAGCGACGGCGTCACCCTTGGACACGCCCAGGCGGCGCAGTCCGGTGCTCGCAGCCCTGACTTGGGACGCGAGCTCACCATATGTGAATGTGCGTACGTTTCCCTCTTCGCCTTCCCACAGGATGGCGGGTCGGGCAGGGTCGTGCTGGAGGCACGAGTCCGCAATGTTCATTAGGGCTCCGCAGCACCATTTGGCCCACGGCATACCGTAGGAAATGTCCAGTACTTCGGTATATGGCCTCTGGAACCTGAGGCCTAGATATTTAAGAACGTGGTCGGAAAATTCCGGGATGTTTTCCACCGAGAAGCGATAAAGCTCGTCGAATGTCCGATGGCCTGTAACTGCAAGGAACCGGGTGAGTTGCGCTCGGTTTACCACCTCGGGATCGGGCCGCCACACGGTCTCGGTCATGGACAAATATAGAATACTTGATTCGTTCGAAGGG
>DASQDN010000560.1:0-5780 GCA_035634155.1 Bryobacteraceae bacterium
TGCTCCGAGTGCAAACGCTGCGTCTGCTCGTCCGCAAGATGAGCAAGCCATAAAAGATGCTTCCCAGCAGTTGGCAAAATCTTTCGCAGCGGGGGATGCCGGCGCCGTTGCCGCGTTGTTCACCGAGGAGGCCGAATATCATACGAGCAAAACAAAAATTGGAGGGAGCCTGCCCCATGCTGGCGCCGCCCGCGCAATAGGACCGAGCTGATGGGGGTGGCATTCAACTGGATCATGCCTTAAAGAACGTACTTGGACACTTAGGAGATACTGTCATGACCAAGGTTGCTAAGGGGATGATCGATCCCGATGACGCAGTGCTGCTGCTCATTGATCACCAGAGCGGCTTGTTTCAGCTCGTTAAAGATATGGACATGCTCACGTTGCGAAACAACGTGATTGCATTGGCCAAGGCGGCGCGGCTGACAAAGGTTCCCACGTTTACGACCGCGAGCGTTCCTGATGGCCCGAATGGGCCGTTGATCTCGGAGATTCACCAAGTTAATCCCGAAGCGATTTACATCCCACGCACCGGCCAGATCAATGCCTGGGACAATCCCAAGTGGGTCGAGGCGATCGAGAACACCGGCCGGAAGTCGCTGATCATTGCCGGCACGCTCACTAGCGTCTGCATGGCATTCCCGACCCTCAGTGCATTGGATGCGGGATACAAAGTGTTCAACGTGGTCGACGCTTCTGGCAACTACTCAGCCATGGCGACTGACGTCACGCTGGCTCGCGTGGTCCAAGCTGGCGCCGTGCCAACCGACACGTTCGCCACGCTCGCTGAGCTGATGAGTACTTGGAACCGGCCCGATGCAATGGAGTTCGGCGAGATCATGAAGGATCACATTGTCCCGCACTACCAGCTGCTGTTTGAAAGCTATGAGAAAGCCCAAGCTGTTCAGAAGGACGGCCGCGAGACGAAACTGGACCGACAGGTCGCCCCATCGCATAAGTAAGCTCGGTTGCCTGCTCGCCTTTGTGATTGGGCCGGCTACAGTAATCGCCGATCCGCTGCCGTGGGGAAAAGGGGACGGGAGTCGTTTCTGACGTCGTCCGTTGGCTTCGGTTATCCTGCCGCGGGGCCCAGTTCGGCGGCGAGGCTTGGACGAAGCGCACGGTCAGCCGTGCTGGGCTGGAGCATACCCAACGGCCCCCCCGGCCGGCCGAACTGGTCCGAGACTTGAGAGAACGACTCCCGTCCCCGTTTCTTCCCCCGCCAACCCCCGCGAGGAAAGCGATAAGCCGTCCCACGACAGTTGGGTAGTCGGTCCGGCGCTGAAGCTGGTCGGCGGATTCGAAGAAAGCACGAAGGAACATCCCCTGATCCCTATGGGGACGCCTGACCCCTATGCTCCACCAGACTAGATCCCGCAGGCCAAGGCACGCACGGAACGATGGCGCGATGCACAATGCGAGAGGGCGTTAGAACCTCCACTGCGCCTGTCCGTGCAAGCCGAAGCCTTCATTGCCCGGCAGCGCCACGTATTCGGTCTCTCGGTAGGTGAATTCGAATCCGAATCTCAGCGACTTCGTTACGTCGTAGATCACGTTTGCAAAGATCGTGTCGTTGTAGCGTACCTGCGCTACGTTCAGATCGCGGTCCAGCGGATCGTCCACGCCGTAGCCCCAGTGGGTGTGCACGCACGGAGTAAGGTAGTAGTACACTTCTGCCCAACCGCCGTTTGCGCGGATCGAGTCGAACGTCGCCGAGTTCACCGTTTGCAGAATGCCGCCGCCATAAGTGCCCAAACCCTGGCCGGTGAATACTTCGCCCGCGAATCCCCAGTTCTCGTTCACGCGCCACCGAATGTCGCCGGCCCCGCCCCACACATTGGCGTCCACCCGAACCAGTGGCCCTAGATCTGTCGAGCGCACCTGTCCGACAACGCCCGACAGGCCCACCTCGATTGGCCGAGCGGGGACCAGGCCCACTTGCTCAATCGGTCCGGCCGACCATGCGGCACGCACTTCGACGTTCGGCCAGCCATTGTCCTCGGCCAGCACGTCGTTATTCACGACGGTTGGATTGGCGTCGCTGATTCCGGCGGTGACGGTAATTTGTTCTTCAGCCGACAGGTGATAGAACCGTTCAAGCCGCGCCTGCCCGCGGTATAAGCCTGCGTTCCCAGACGCGGCCAGAAAGCTAAAGGGCAACACGTTCGGCAGCACCGGCGCGAAGATATCCAGCTGCAGTCCGCCGGCGAACCGCCAATCCTCGTTCTTCAATTCGCCGAATGCTTGATAGGGGAGAATGCCATACCGGTCGGCAGCGATTGAATCATTGTAGAGCGCTACGGCAATTAAGCCGCCTGACTCGAACTCGCCAATCCGCGGTCCTTTGCCGGCCAAATACAAGCTCGTACTGCGCCCGTGAATATCGAACGTATCGTCGTCGAACGGCCCTGATGGCGCCAGAAAGAATGGCGTGCCAGGCGCCACGGGCCGGGCGCTGTTGTATAGCGCGTCGAGCGTCATCGAGCCGCCGACGATTACGCTCCACGCCGGGTTGATGTTGTTTACCCGGGGGCAAGGCTGGCACGGCGCTGCCGGCTCCGGACAGCGACAATCGAGGCAATGGCAGCACTCGCAGGGAGGCACGATTGACGCCGGCAGCTCGTCGCCCGTCACAGGTGCCGACACCGTTGACGAACTTTCGTCGGCATATATCGATGTTGAGAGGCTATCGTTCGTCGATAGCGCTGAACTCGGCAATAGGTGCTCGGCCGCCATGGATGTTGGCGTAGCCGCTCCAACAATGCCGCAGACGAAAGCGGAGCAGGCGCAGTACCACAACGATAGCACTATTCGCATCGCGTATTCCCCCTTTTCCCTAGCCTCGGGCGTGCGATGCCGGCGACTTAAGCGAAAAGGGCAATCGGTGACCAGTCAACCGACGGATGGAGGTGCTACTCGCCTACTTTGCACATCGATGATGCTAGCTTCTAGGCAGTGCGACCGTCAGGGGGGAAAAGGGGACGGGAGTCGTTTCTCTTGGACGAAGCGCACGGTCAGCCGTGCTGGGGCTGGAGCATACCTAACGGCCCCCCCCCGGCCGGCCGAAATGGTCCGCGACTTGAGGGAACGACTCCCGTCCCCGTTTCTTCCTCGGCGGCTCAGCCGCGCAGGGTGCGTCCAATCTGAGCTGTGCAGCGCCGCTGCGATCGGCGGCGGCCCCGCTGACGAGCATCGTGGGCCCGGAGACTTGGGCCCCTCCAGCGACTCTTCCGTCTGGGCAATCGCAGTGGACGCCTGCTGCGCGCGAGAGCTCGATCAATGCGGCCCTTCGCGTACAGACCCTGCCGCTGTCGCCCTGGGCCGCTGATATCCGAGCGCACGAGCAGGCCGCTTACGACCGGAAATATCTGGCAATCCTGGGCGCGGAGGTCGCGGCCAGAGGCGGCGGCGCGTCGCGTAGATTCATAGTTGATTTTCAAGGCGCCCTCGACGTAGTCGGCCTGATTCCGGGCGTTGGGGAAATCGCTGACGCGGCCAATGGGCTCCTCTCGCTGGGGCGAGGCGATTACACTGGAGCGGGGTTGTCATTCGCCTCGATGATCCCGCTCGTGGGAGACGCCTTTGGCAAGGGAGGGAAAGCGGCCAGGGCGGCGAGCAACTCCGCCGAACTGGTTCGCCACGTCGAAATCGTCAAAGCTGGACGTGCGGCGGAATTGGCGCAAGGCGCGGACGCCGTTGCGCCAAGCGCACGTGCCTATGACGTGGGCACCGCAAATAGCCTGCGGAGCACTCGCTTGCGCAACACGCAGGTGCACCACGTACCCCAGTCACGCGAGGCGGAATCATTAGTTGGGGACTTCAATCGTCGCAATCGCGTCGGAAACGAACCCGCCATACGCTTGCCGACCTCAGAACATGACGCGGTTTCGGCCGCTCAGCGAATGCGCGGCCCTCAGGCAGGCGCCAGAGATTTGCTGGCTGACGAGATTCGGATACTACGCAATAATACAAACGCACCGAACTCAGCGCTGCAAGAACTGATCAGATTGAATCGTGACAGACACTTTTGGGATTACCAGCCGTTACACAGGACGATAAATCCGTGACGCGACAACCGCCACCCGGCGCCACATTGGACTTTAAACGATTTGCTGCCGACAGCAGACAACGCCATGAAGAGCTGGTTGACCTCTTTGGTCAGTACATTATTTGGATGCGAGATTGGACTAACAAGTCCACGAGGCAACTGATTGAGTCTGCCGATTTACGTCAGCAGCTCGGCGAGATTGTGCGTCAACCGTACGAGGAGGCTGCTAAACTGTCAGAAGACGACCGCGAACGGGCAATCATTCTAGCAGAGTCATCTGTCGAAGCCTTTATCGAATTGTTCCTAAGACTCTTCGCCCATCAGGGTATGGACTTCGCGCTTGGCGATAGCCATTCGGTGCGATTTCGATTGGACATGGAAATCGTCGACAGAGTGACAGAGGTCGTTGTGCACCAGGAGATCATCAACCGCAATGGAAGAAAACACTTTGCAGACTACTGGGGTCGCTGGCTCAATCGCTTTAAGTGATGGGAGAAAGGGAAGAACTGGCCCATAAGGGGCGCGGTGGTACTCGCCAGACTAGTTTTTGAGTGTGGATCCAGCCCAGGACGGAACCAACTGGTACGCCGCCTTCGGCAACGATCCGGTCAACTACGCGGACCCCAGCGGGCTCACGCCCGCGTTCCATCCGCTGAAGGGGTTTGGCAAGGGGGCCCCCGGCCTCTCGCCCGCGCACCGCGCTCTCATCGCGTCGCAGCCGCTGGCTCCGCCCCCCGGCAGCGGCCAATACTTCGGCGGCCCGGACATAAACCTCGGCGTCTCATCGGCGCAGGGCACGCCCAACCTCGGGGAGCGCCCCTGCATCTGTGGCTACGCCGCGGACGAGCATCTTGGGCGCGAGAAACAAAGGGGTCAGGAACAACAAAGAGGTCAGATCGTTCTGACCCCTTTTTCTACCCCATGCTTGCATTGCCCCGCCGGGTTCAACCGTGCTATGGTGCATCACGCCACTCGCCGGACCACTATTCTCATCAGGGAGGTTCGTATGCTCCGTGTGCTTGCGATCGCGTGCCCTCTCTGGGCGGCGGGCGCTCTGCTCGTTCCGCGCTGCGGCGTTGAGTCGGCGATTGCCCAGACCGTCGTCGCAACGTCCACGACCGACCTGCCCACAGCCGAAGAAGTTCTCTCCGTCATTCGAGCAAACCAGGCACGCCTCAATCCCCTCCACTTCCAGTGCCGCTTTATTGAGGAGCGGACCGAAGCGTACGCAGAATCGAAGCGGCTGCAAGCGATGGGTCTCGAAAAGCTGCTCGAGAGCATCGAGCGAGGTGAAGGCGTCGCCGAGTTGGAAGCTCAGGCGCCCGGCATAAGCTCGGAAGCCTACCGGCAGGAGCTTCGCGATCAAGTCGAAACGAGCCAGGAACTGGCCCAGCCCGTCTGTTTCGAGCACCACTTCGAGTTCTTTATCGACGGCGACAACTACCAGGTCCGGTCGCCGCTTAATTCACGCGATGTGTCGCAGAAGTTTCCCGCCGGTCCCCTCACCGCGGACGCGCTCACGAGCGAGTTCGCGCGCATCCGAATCTACTCGCGCTCGACGAGTCAATCTCCTCCCGGCCAGATCTGGCAGGGCCAGTCGAACGCCGACGCGGCCATCTACGCCACCACCACGTCGAAGCACTTCGGCGATTCGCACAGCACGAACGTGCCGCCCTTAACCCGGGCCCTTCGCGCTTCGTCGCACGATATCCACCCCATCGACATGTTTCTC
>DASQDN010000561.1:0-2565 GCA_035634155.1 Bryobacteraceae bacterium
CACCGGTGGCGCCCTCCATGACGCTCCGCGCGGTCGGATTCAAGCGTCCGATCAGCGCACGCATGTTGTAAGACATTGGCTAAGACTCCTCTTTAGATTCTGAGAATTGTATCCGCCGGATCACGGGTCATCGGGGCCGACTTTACCCAAGTCGACCAGCCAAGCTGCGGAACCACCGGTACTGCATCTCCCAACTCGCAAGCGGGCACGTCGTCCCGCTTCAAAACCAACTGCACTTCAAAATCGATCTCGTCGCCACTGAAGAAACGCGTAATCGCCCGTAGCGGTTGATACGCGCTTCCTTCGGGTAGAAAGTCGAGGTACTGCCGAATGTCCAGCGGGCCGAGGCGGACACGAACAGCGCCGCCCTGATCCCAAATCTCATCGCCCACCACTGCGCCGACGCCGAGCTGCTCGGAGATGTCTCCATAATCGAGCCGGCACTGACTGGGAACGTCGAGCGCATACCAGGCGCCGACGAACTGCTCCACTGCCACGGGTATGTCGAAATAGTCGGCCAACACCTGCTGCAGCGCGGTCGCGGACCGGGCATGGAGCGCGAAGAGGCCACTATAGAACAAAAGCGAATCGTCCGGGACCGCCTGCCGGTCCTGCAAACCTTTCGTGCCCAGCCCGATCAGATCCAGCAGGTGATGCGAAAAGCGGTCGCGCTCGCCGCGTTCGTAGGCGATGGTGAACCGGTATTTCTCCCACGCCTGATAAAACAGCGAAATCATGCGATGGTTGAACATGTTGAAGAACGCTGCCATCGTGCTGTCCTTGGCACGTAAGCGTTCCCGGATCATTTCCGTGTAATAGATGGGCAACACGCCCAAGGGCCCGAACAGGCCCATGAAGTTCACCATCAGCACCGGCGCCGCGCCGGTCTGCCACTGCAGACCCTGAACCTGGCTCGCAGGGAAAGACGTGGCGGGATTCGCGTGAATGCGAACGATCTCCTTCGAGGGGTGGACGAAGCGTCCGATCGGCTCGCGGTCCGGCAGCATCCGTTCCAACAGGCGCACGGCCTGGAAGAACTGGAACGTCCAAGGCTCTTCCGTGATCGCCTGAGTCACGTCCCAGTAGCGAACGGCGGTAGTTACAGAAGTAGACGGTGTCCCGCTCGGGGCGGCCATTCCCGGACTACCTCCTTCCGCTGCTTCGACCGAAGCACGAGTTGACTGAAGCTGTTTAATGAAACGTAGAGTCCCAGGAAGCGCTCAATGATACTGGCGAACAGGTAGATGCCGACGCCGACGAACTGCTCTTCATCAAGCTCCATCTCCACGCGCGTACCCCGAGCGAACGTGACGCCGTACTCGGACACGACGCGCGCAAATGACTTGGAACTGCGGATAGCGACGATGCCTTCGATCTGCTTCTCCGAATACGCCGAATCGGTGAAGTTGTAGAGCTTCAGAATTTCCTGAAGCGCTTCCTTCCCTTCCGTGACAAGCGAAAGGTAGTTCAACGACAGATGCGATAGCAGGCGCCACAGAACACCTCGGCCTGTCGCGGGTCGCAGGGTGCTGGTCGGCTTTTTCAGCGACACGATCCGCTTAACGGCCGATGTGGTTTCGAGTTCGAAATCGCCGGCTTCGTTACCGAACGGAAGGCGCGAGGGCAGGTCGCGATTGGTGCAAGTCGTGCGAATGGTGAGCGAGTCGGTGCCGGGCAGCACGGGCCGTGACGACAGATCTACCAGGGAGATGGTCATCTCCGTACCTTCATCGTTGCGGCGTCCCGACGGTTTCCGATGTGCGAGCCAGAACGTTTGCTTCTTATCGCGGATGGTGGCGTGACGATACGAATAGAACGGCTCAAACGTCATCAGCTCGCGATTCTGCGGATCGATGCTGACTACTTCGTCCACCGAGAAGATTTCGGTGGCGTTCGGCCGGCGCACATCGGGGATGATCGGGTACTCGTATTTGCGCTGGTCAAGCAGAACCGGCTCGGCCGTCTGGCTGAAGAGGTTCACGACCGGCGCGCAGCCCAGACGGAAGGTCTTGGCCGTGATGCCCAGTTCGAGCATCTGCTTGCGCTGGTTCTGATCGTAGTGACCGATCAGAAATACGATCTCGGCGCGATCCTTGAAGCCGCTTGCCCAGACGCTTTCCAGTTCTGTCAGATCGAGAAAGAAGAACTTCTCCGGGAATGTGAAGTACTCCTGCAGCAGCCGATAGGCGACAAAGGAACGGCGCGGGTAAGGCAGCATGCCCTCATCCTCGCCAAAGCCCACGGGCTTCAGCGCAGACGCAGGCAACTGCACCGGCTTCAACTTCGAGCCCGGCGTTGGATCGCGGATCCAGATCTGGGTGCAGTTGGACGACATCAGCTCATACAAAACATGCATGACCGAGCTTTCCCCATTCAGGTAAAAGCGCAGCGAATTCATGCCGAGCTTGGAGATATCGACATCGGGCAGACATTGCAGTTCGATTCGCAGCGCGCCAGGCGATTCGGGCGCTTTGATGGCCGGAGCTAGGCGATCCGGCGTCTTCCATTCAGCCGCCGCGACTTCCACGGGCCACAGCACCGTGTCGTAGCAGGATCGAAATTTGC
>DASQDN010000562.1:0-13347 GCA_035634155.1 Bryobacteraceae bacterium
GCAGGGTATCTGACACGTAAGATCACCGGTCTTCGAATATTTAACGACGAGGCCGGGAAAATGAACCGTTGCATAAAGGACGTTGGCGGCTCGCTGCTCGTTGTATCGCAGTTCACGTTGTACGGGGATTGTCGCAAGGGGATGCGGCCCAGCTTCGATCGCGCTGCGCGTCCGGATCACGCCAAACGCTTGTATGAGTATTTCATAGAGCAGGTTCGAACGACCGGAGTACGAATACAAACGGGCGTGTTTCAGGCGTCGATGCAAATAACCTTGACCAACGACGGGCCAGTTACTCTGATTTGCGAATCTGGTAGACTTACCACGGAGTAAGTGCTGCCGATGCCAAAAAAAACAAGCACGATTGAAGACGGGCTCATTCTAGAAGCGGCGTTAGAAGGTCTTGAGCTGCAGAAAAGAAGAATTGAAGTGCAGATGGCGGAAATTCGCTCCCGACTAGGAATGCGGCAGCGCACGCCTTCACCGCAGGCTACCTCCGCATCCAAGCGCAGTCTGAGTGCCGACGCCCGTAAAAGGATTGCCGCCGCACAGAAAAAGCGTTGGGCGGAATACCGAAAGTCTAACGCAAGTTCCAAGTAAATCGCTCAACAACTTCCGCGACAGTCCCAGCGCCCACGATGCGCCCTTGGTCGAAGAACACGGCTCGGGCGCCAAGAGCGCTCGCGAAGTGGATATCATGCGTTACCAGCAGTTTAGCTTGGGGTAGGGACGCGAGAATAGTTACTAAGTCGCGCTGACCCGGCGGATCCAGGTAAGTTGTAGGTTCGTCCAGGAGCAGGACCTTCGGGTTCATCGCCAATACTCCGGCGATGGCAACGCGCCGTTTCTCGCCCGCGCTCAGGTGGTAAGGCGGGCGATCGTAGCCGGCTCGCACTCCTGTGCGCGCCAGCGACTCGCGTGCGACGCGTTCAGCGTCGGCCCGCGATAGGCCGTGGTTCAAGGGGCCAAACATTACATCCTCAAGCACAGTGGGCAGGAAGAGTTGATCGTCAGCGTCTTGAAAGACGAGCCCAAGTTCCCGGCGCAATTCTGGAGCAGTGCTCTTTGTGAGCTCGATTCCATTAATCGCTATCAAGCCTGACGAGGCTTGTAACAAGCCTGCGAGACAAAGCACAAACGTAGTTTTTCCTGAACCGTTGGCGCCGAGCAGGACGACAGTTTCTCCCTCATTCAGGTGAAAGTCGATGCCGTCGAGCGCAACGGCGCCGTCGGGATAGGCGTAGCGTAGCCCGCGCACCTCGATCATCGTTTCAAGAGGAGCGCGGCCAGGAGAATGGTTGAACTCGCAAGAACCAGGACCGCATCGGGGGCACTGAACGCCGCCGCGACTCGGGGCTTGAGCGAGCCGGAGTAGCCGCGGGCGAGCATGGATCGATGGACGGCCTCGGCGCGGTCATAGGAGCGGGCGAACAACACGCCGGTAGCTCCGGCGACGGCCGTGAAACTTCGGCGCGCGCCACGCGCGGAGGCAGCGATGGCCATGCGTTTGGACTGCTCGGCGATGAGGGAAAGATAGCGGTAGACGAATTGAATGGTGTCCAGGAGCAGAGGCGGAGCGCCCATCCGCCGCAGCGCTTCCAGAATGGCGGGGAACTGCGTGGATCCGAGAAGCACGATGACGCACAACGCGGACAGGTAGCTTCGTAGGAGAACGAAGAGGGCAATGTCCGGGCGGCCGGACATCCAGCTTGCCGCGGCGAAGCCAACGGAGAACGGCAGAACTACGGCGCCGCGCAACAGCACGGGGATTAAGGGCAGCCGCGCCAGCGGCAGCGCTAGAGCGAGCGCGAGAACAGGAAAGACGAGGGATCCACGGCTGGCGGCAATCAGGATAAGCAGCGTGGCAATGATCTTGGCGCGAGCGTCACGACGGTGGAGAACGCTATCGCGCAATCCCCATGCGTCCAGCTCGGCGAAGCGCAATCACACACTCCTGCGCTGCGCGACGGCTCGCCCTACGGCCGTGCAAACTGCGTACACCAGGGCCAAACCGACCAGGCCTGCTACAGCCTTCGCGGCATTGTCGGATACGATGCTCGCGAATCGGTAATCAGCGAAAGGAGTGGAAAGTAGCGCGCCGGTTGGGGTGACGCCGATGTGAATTTGAATTCGCTCCAAGGCATCGGGGTCAGTGGAGGCGACGAAGATGCTCGCGATGGCGACGGCAACCGAGGCGGCGCCGACCAAGGTGAGGACACGATTGCGACGGGCCGCGGGCCTGCATACCCAATCCGGATTGATCTTCTCGATCGCGGAAAGAACCGCGACCGTGATGGCTCCTTCGGCCAGCGCGGCAAGCGTGAAAAGGCCGGCTGAGAGTTGAAGAAGTGGCGTGGTAACTGGAACTCCCGAAAGTAGGATCTGAGACATCGCGAGACCTGCGCTGACGAGCACGGACAAGACCGCGCCAACGAACACGGCGGCTCTCCGATATCGGCCGCTTCCCCAGAAATGGTAAGGGATGTAGGCCGTTAGCACCCCGGCGATGGCGAGGTTGAAGATGTTTGCGCCCAGGGCGAGGATGCCGCCGTCCTGAAAGACGAAGGCTTGGATTGCGAGAACGGCAGTCATCACGATGACTCCCGCGGCGGGACCAAGGCTGCACGCGAGCAAGGCGCCGCCTAACAGGTGGCTGCTCGCTCCAGCGGCTACGGGAAAGTTGACCATCTGCGCGGCGAAGACGAACGCGCCCATCACGCCGAGTAGAGGAGCTCGACTATGTTCATGATGCGCTTGAGCTTTCCGCGCCATCACACCCACCGCCGGCAAGCTTACAGCGCCAAGCGATGCCCATACCGGTGTCGACAGAAATCCGTCGGGGATGTGCATAGGGGCCTGAACCCACGGTAGCACGATCTCAATATTTGTGCGACGCTAGTGGCTCTATGCCGGAACTCAGCCGTATAGGCGTGGCGATCGACGCGGACCTGTTGGAGCGCTTCGACCAGCACATTACTAACCGGGGCTACACGAACCGCTCGGAAGCGTTTCGCGACCTGGTGCGAGATCGGTTGATTCAGGAAGCCTCACAGGCTCCGGACCAGCCCGTGGTGGGCACGGTGACCCTCGTCTACGATCATCATGTGCGGATGTTGAGTGACAAGCTCACGGACATGCAGCACGAGTCGCATCACAACATCCTTTCGACGATGCATGTGCATCTGGACCACGACAACTGCCTGGAAGTGCTGGTGGTGAAGGGCAAGTCGAAGGATGTTCGCCGGATCGCCGATGGACTCATCAGTGTGAAGGGCGTGAAGTTCGGTCACTTGACGATCGCGGGGACAGAGCAGTGATCGTCGGCACGGGCGTGGATCTGGCCGAGGTGCATCGCATCCGCGAGTCCATTGAACGCTTCGGTGACCGCTTCGTGCAGCGGATCTACACCGAGCATGAGATAGCCTATGTGCAGCGCAAGGCCAACAAGTACGAGCGTTATGCGGCGCGCTTTGCGGCCAAGGAAGCCGGGATGAAGGCGCTGGGAACAGGCTGGCGACGCGGCATTCAGTGGAAGGATTTCGAGGTGGCCAATCTTCCGTCGGGCCGGCCAACGCTGCGTCTGCACGGCGAAGCCGCACGGCTAGCCGAGCACATGGGAGTCACGGCAGTACACCTTTCACTGACGCATACGCAGGAGAACGCGCTCGCTTACGTGATCTTCGAGAAAGCCTAGTGGAACTTGTGGGCGGCCGTGGTGGGCCGGAGCTGCGCTTCTTCGAGGCGCTTGGCTTCCTGCCAGGTGAACAGCATGCGGTGGATCACGGTAAGGTTCCCCAGGATCGCAATCACCCATAGCACCGGAGCCATACGGTCGAACAAAGCGCCAATGATGAAGAGCACAATGCGCTCAGGCCTCTCCATGAAGCCGACCTTGCAGGTCGGGATGGTGTTCTCGGCTCGCGCGCGGGTGTAGCTGATCATGACCGATGCCGTCATGACAATCGCGGTGAGCACGACGTAAAACGGGCGATGAATGGTGCCGTACCAAACGAGCAACCCGATGAGCAGGCCAAGATCGGAATAGCGGTCGAGGACGGAATCGAAGAAGCCGCCGAAACGCGTCACCTGATTGGTCTCGCGGGCGACGCGGCCGTCCACCATATCGAAGATGCCGGCGCCGATAATGACCAAAGCGGCTTGCCGGAACTGCCCTTTCGCCATTAGCACCGCTGCCCAGATGTTGATGAGGAGTCCGACAAACGTGAGCACGTTCGGGTGGATGCGGGACAGCGCCAGGGCCCGTACGATCATCACGATGATCTTGTTGCAAACGACTCCGATCAACCGTGTAAACGTCATAGTGTTGCTAACTCGATTCAATCGTGGATGGTGGTGAGTTTGAGGATTTCCATGTTGCGTGTGCCTCCAGGAATCATCACCTTGACCTCATCGCCGACCTGTTTGCCGATCAGGCTTCGCCCGATTGGTGAATTGGTGGAGATGTGTCCCTTGGTTGCGTCCGCTTCCTCGCTGGTGACCAGCTTATACGTGGTCTCCTCGTCTTTATCGATATCCAGGACGACGACGGTGGAGCCGAGCCCGACACGGTCCCGCGGAATCTTGCTGAGGTCAACTAGCGACAATTCACCCAGTCGCTGCTTGAGTTGAGACAGGCGCGCATCGACGAAGCGCTGCCGCTCCTTGGCAGCATGAAACTCCGCGTTTTCTCGGAGATCCCCATGGGCACGGGCCTTCAGGATCTCTTTCGGCAGCTCATTTCGAAGCTCGTATTCAAGCGTCGAGATCTCTTCCTGCAGCTTCTTCTTCAGCTCTTCCATTTCGTAAGCGGCCGAACTCCCCCTTGCATTATAGCTAGGGCTGGCGCGCCGCCAAGTGGAAATATCAGCCGGGAAGGAGCTTGGAAATGTCGTTGTACAGCACGAACACTACGACAGCCATGAGGAACACCATGCCCACCTTGAACACGGCTTCCTTCACTTCCAGGCTCATGTCGCGCCGCATCACCATCTCGATGAGCAGCAGCAGGATGAGTCCGCCATCCAGAATCGGGATGGGAAGAAGGTTGAAGACGGCGAGGTTCAAGCTCACCATCGCCATGAGTCCGACGTAGGCGAACGGACCTTCCCGCGCAGCGTCTCCGGACAGGCGCGCGATTCCGATAGGGCCTTCGATGGACTTGGCCGACATGCGGCGTTCGATTAATCCTTGGAGGAACTGGTAGATCAACGACGCGCTCTTGACGTTCTGATCGACGGATTCACGCAGGGCGTCGACGAATCCGAGCTGGGTGATGACGACCGGGCGCTCCAGGAGAACACCGATCATCCAGCGCGGCGGCGCACCCTCGGCGGACTGAAACGCTGGAGTCACGGAGGTGGACTGTTGCTTCCCGTCGCGAGAATAGACCAGTTGCACCGGCTTTCCGTTGCTGGCGCGAATCACCTCGTGCAGTTTCGACATCGAGTGAATCGGCTCGCCGTTGACGCTAACCAGGATGTCGCCGCGCTTGAGTCCGGCGCGCTCGGCATCGAGGCCGGACGTGGTGCCGCCGATCAGGACCTGCGTCTTTTCCTCCCATCCGGAAGCGCCGAGACCGCTCTTTTCCTCGAGCTTGGGAGTAACGGTGGTCTGGAGCCGCTGACCGTTTCGGACATACCCGACATAAAGCTGACGTCCGGCGTTTGTCACTTCGGCCAGCAGAATGTCCTGCCACTTGGGATCTTTGATGTTCTCGATCTGAACGATGGTATCGCCTTCCCGCAGACCCGCCTGGTGCGCGGGCGAGTTGGGGGAAACGAACCCGATTGTCGCCGGGTCATCCGAGTTGGCAAGCTTGGGATAGTGCATCATGAACAGCGCTGTCAAGAGCCCGACGGCGAGCAGGATGTTCATGCCCGGGCCGGCGAACGCGATAATCAGACGCTGCCATCGAGGCTTGGATTGGAAGGAGCGGGGATCGGCCGCGGCTTCGTCGCCGGGCTGTTCGCCCGCCATCTTTACGTAGCCGCCGAAGAGGATCGCGGAAAACCGGAAGTCGGTCTCGCCTCTGCGGAACCCGAACAGTCGCGGCCCAAAGCCGAAGCTGAATGCTTCCACTTTGACGTCGAAAAAGCGCGCTGCCCAAAAATGCCCGAGTTCGTGGATCAAGATCATCACTCCGATGAGGATGATCAGCCACCAGATATTCTGAAGAATCACTAAAACGTTCATTGGATCACGCCTGCACAGCCGCACGTTGCCGGACGCATTCCCGGGCGGCTATCCGGGATTCCCGATCGATTTCGAGCACCTCGCCCACACTTTCGGCCGTACGGGCCGGGACTCGCGCGAGAGTTTCCGCCACCACCTCAGCGATCGCGGGAAATGAGATCTGCTCATTCAAAAAAGCCTCTACAGCTATCTCATCGGCAGCATTCAGCGTACAAGTAGATGAATTCTTTGCTTTTTGTGCTTCGTACGCCAGTTGCAGGAGAGGAAATTTCTCAAAATCCGGTGGTTCAAACTGCCAGGTGGCTTTCTGTTTCCAATCCAGACGCGGCACCGGAGCGTCGGCCCGATCGGGATAAGTGAGCGCGTATTGGATCGGCATGCGCATGTCGGTGGTGCTGACTTGGGCGAGAACGCTTCCGTCACGGTACTCGACCATAGCGTGAACTTTGGACTGCGGATGCACGACTACTTCGACGTCTGCCGGCTCGAAGTCGAAGAGCCAGCAGGCTTCAATCACTTCGAATCCTTTATTCATCAACGTGGCTGAATCGATGGTGATGCGAGGCCCCATCACCCAAGTTGGATGTTTCAGCGCCTGTTTTGGCGTCACAGAAACGAGTTCGGCGGCCGGTTTTTCGCGGAATGGCCCTCCCGACGCCGTCAGAATGAGCTTTACCGCCTCTTGGCGAAGGCCGGCGCGGAGGCATTGGTGGGCTCCGTTATGCTCGCTATCGACGGGAATCAGGGTAGCTCCGAACTGGCAGGCGGCATCCATGACGAGTTTGCCACTGGCGACGAGGACTTCCTTGTTTGCGAGTCCGATCGTCTTGCCGAGGCGTACCGCTTCATAGGTTGCTTCCAGACCTGCGACCCCAACGATCGCCGACAGAACGAACCCAATTTCCGGCGCCGTTGCGGCGGCGACGCGGGCCTGCGGGCCAAACTCGAGCTCGGGCCATGCGGTGCGAGCCATGCCGAGATTTGTGAGGGCTTCAGCCAGCTTGGTGCGAACGGCATCGGTGGCGACCACGGCCATCTTCGGCCGGAATTCCAGGATCTGTTGCGCGAGCAGGTCGACGTTCTGCCCCGCGACGAGCGCGAAGATTTCAAAGCGGTCTTTCCACCTCCGGACGACATCCAGCGTGGAGGTTCCTATGGACCCGGTGGAGCCCAGTAGAGCAATCGATTTCAACAAGGGCATAATACCACCGTGGCTATGGTGACATTTGTCGATAGGTGTTGCACTTAGCTGGACCCTGGCGCGCATTCCGGGTAGTCTGGAAGGAGAATGCCCCCACGTAAGCCGGTCCGGTACAAGGACGCCGGCGTAGACATCGACGAGGCGGATCGCGCCGTTTCTCATATCAAAAAGCTTGCCCAGGAGACGATGACCCGCGCGGTTTTAACCGGCATCGGGAGCTTTGGCGCCGGGTTCGAGCTTTCAGGTTTCAAGCGCCCGGTTCTGGTCAGTTCAGCCGACGGGGTCGGTACCAAGCTAAAGCTCGCGTTCCTCACCGGAAAGCACGACACCATCGGCGAGGATCTGGTGAATCATTGCGTAAACGACATCGCGGTGCAGGGCGCTACGCCGCTGTTTTTCCTCGATTACTTCGCGATCGGGAAGTTGGACGCGCGGGTAGCCGAGCAGGTGGTAACTGGGATCGCTCGGGGGTGCAAGGCCAACAAATGCGCGTTGATCGGCGGAGAAACGGCGGAAATGCCCGGCTTCTACGCGCCGGGTGAGTACGATCTCGCAGGCTTTATCGTAGGCGCGGTCGAGAAGAAGCAGATGTTGACCGGGGCGCAGATCAAGGCAGGCGATGTGCTGCTTGGGCTGCCGTCGACGGGGTTGCATACCAATGGGTATTCGCTGGCTCGAAAGCTGCTTTTCGAGGTGGCGGCGCATAAGCCCGACACTTTCTTGAAGGAAGTGGGCGCGACCGTGGCCGAGGATCTCCTTCGGGTGCATCGCAGCTACTTGAAGCCAATTCAGGCGCTGTTGAAGGCTGGGATCCTGAAGGGCGCGGCGCATATCACGGGTGGCGGGATTACGGAGAATACTCCTCGGATGCTGCCTGCGGGTGTGGCGGCGGAGATTGAGTGGGGCTCCTGGCCAGTGCTGCCGATCTTTGAGTTCCTGCGCAAGATCGGCAATATTCCCGAGGATGACTATCGCCGCAGTTTCAACCTGGGCATCGGGATGATCCTGGCGGTGGGCAAGAAGGATGTGAAGAAGGCTGAGCAGGTACTCGATAAGCTCGGCGAGAGCTTTTATCCGATGGGGCGGGCGATTGCGGCGCCCGAAGGGTCGACGGTGCGGGTGGTTTACAAGTGAGGCGGCTGGGCATCCTGATTTCCGGCCGTGGCTCGAATTTTCAAGCGATTGCGGATGCGATTCGGGATGGGCGTCTCGACGCGACGATTGCGGTGGTGATCTCAAATCGGGAATCGGCGGCCGGGTTGCAGATCGCGCGGGAGCGCGGGATTCCCGCGGTAGGCCTGCCGTCTCGGGGCCTAGATCGCACGGTTTATGACCGACTGCTAGTAGAAGAATTGCGGCGGGCCGAGGTGGACCTGGTGTGTCTGGCCGGATACCTGCGCTTATTGAGCGCCGAATTCATTCATGCTTTCCCGCAGCGCATCCTCAATATCCACCCGTCGTTGCTGCCGGCGTTTCCCGGATTGGACGCGCAACACCAGGCGCTGGCGCACGGGGTTCGCGTGACTGGGTGTACGGTGCATTTCGTGGACGAACATCTTGATTCTGGCCCTATCCTGCTGCAGGCGGCAGTGCCGGTCATGGATGACGACACCGGTGAATCGCTGTCCGCCCGGATACTGGCTGAAGAGCATCGCATCTACAGCGAGGCTATCGAGCTGGTGTTGTCGGGCCGATACCGTATCGACGGTCGCCGCGTGATTCGGTTGTAGCGGGTGCTTCAAGGCTCGACGAGCCCGGCTCGGATGGCGAACCGGACGGCGATGACGGCTTTGTTGACGCCGAGTTTTTCGTAAATACGGGCCAGGTGGACGCCCGCGGTACTTTCGGCGATGCTAAGCCGTCGCGCGATTTCCTTCGCTGAGAATCCCTCTGCAAGCAGGACCAATACCTCACGCTCGCGCTGACTAAGGGCGGCAATACGCTCTTGCTCCTCCATCCGCAGGTCAGTGTGGCTCATGAACGTTAGCCTACTGTCGCATCTACTTAGGGTCAACCTCTCCTAAGATAAAGATTTTGTTGGAGAATGGCCGATCCTGCGACCGGCCATTGGGTGGTGTTGGTTATAGGTTCGTTCAGGCTGCTACGAGTCCGCAGCGAATCGCCACGCGCACGGCCGCCACGGCTTTGTTCACACCGAGTTTTTCGTAGATACGCATCACATGCACGCTTGCTGTTCCGGGAGCTATGTTCAGGGTGTTCGCTATCTCCTTTGATGAGAATCCCTCAGCCAGTAGAGCCAGTACTTCTCGTTCGCGTTGGCTGAGGGTCGCAACGCGAACTTCTTCGTGAACCTGCAAGTTCGGATGGTTCATCGTCATTTGCGGGTTAGCCTATCGCACTTGTTTACTTGTTAGCAACCGCTAGGATGAAAATACATTAAGAATTTACAAACGCTGCCCGGACCGTGAAGATTGCGCTTCGTCCCCTTACCCCTTATAATCAGAGTTTTGTACCCTACGCGTAGCGTTCACAGGGGAGGTGTGCTCCCGGGGCGCTCAGGAAAAGTTGAACAATGCCAAAACGTACGTTTCAGCCGAACAACCGCAAGCGGGCCAAGACCCACGGCTTCCGTGAGCGCATGAAAACAAAGGACGGTCGGAATGTCCTCGCCCGTCGCCGTGCCAAGGGTCGTCACAAGCTGACGGTGAGCGACGAGCGCAACGTCCGCTACGCCAAAGCTGTCGCCTAAGCAGATCCGGCTGTCCAAGGCAGATTCGGCATTTGTCACGGTACCAGTTCCCAAAGACTGTCCGAATTCTTCGCCGCTCCGACTTCCGCAAAGTCTATGACCAGGGATCTCGCCACTCGTGCCCATACTTCGCGGCGTTCTGCCTTAAGCGTGAGGCCGCAGAGGATGGGGGTAGTGTCACTGAGGGTCCGAAGGTCGGGTTCACCGTCACGAAAGCGCTCGGCAAGGCAGTGGTGCGGAATCGTATGAAGCGCCGCCTTCGCGAAGCCGTGCGATTGCATTTGAGCGTGCTCCCTCCCTGCTGGATGATCGTGATGAACGGTCGGAAGGGCGTATTGGACGCCGAGTTTCCCGCCCTTGAACGTGAAGTGATGAGGCTATTTGCGCGATGCGCGAACTCCTGATCCTGTTGTTGCGTTCTTATCAGCGATGGATCTCGCCGATGCTTCCGCGGGCGTGTCGCTTTCAGCCGACTTGTTCGGAATACATGCTTCAATCCATTGAACGATATGGCGCGGTGCGCGGAGTCGGCCTGGGGCTGACGCGTCTTTCGAAATGCCATCCATTTCATTCCGGCGGGTTCGATCCCGTTCGCTAGTCCACATTCGCGCCTAATCATCGATGCCTGAACCCGAAAATCCGAAAACGACTCCGAAGAAGATCGGAGGCAAGGAAGAGATCGGCGTAGAAAAACGCTTGCTCCTCGCCTTTGCGCTGATGGGAGTCGTGCTTTTTCTAACGCAATACTTCTATCCGCAGCCTACTCCCCAGAAGACGATTGAAGTGGCGAAGCAGGCCACTCCTAAACAGGCGCAGGCTCCGCCTCCGCCCGCTGCGTCCACGGCACCGCCTCCGGCGGGTCAGGTGGCTGCGACAGCGCAGGAGTTACAGACGATCGAAACCGATGTTTATAAGGTCGTCTTCAGCAATCATGGCGCAGTGGTTCGAAGCTGGGAGTTGAAGCAGTATCGCGATGGGCTCGGGAAGCCGTTGCAGTTGGTGAACCCGACCGCGGCTCCAAAGACGCATTTCCCGTTTTCCGTGGCGTTCGAGAACCAGACGCCTTCAGCCGACTTGAATCAGCAGTTGTACGTGGTTCGCCGGACGCCGGACGGACTCGGGCTCGATTTCGAATTTTCCAACGGCCGGGTTGTCGCCCGAAAGAGCTTCCGGTTCTTAAAGAACAGCTATCTTTCGCAGGTGAGTTCGGAGATTACCGAGAACGGGTCGGCGGTGCCGCATCTGCTCGCGTGGCGCGGAGGGTTCGGAGACCGGCATGTGATCGGCAGCACCGCTTCGATGCGGACGCTTTTCTTTAATCCCGGTGAGAATGCGCTCACCGAAAAGGACGTAAGCGAGGCCAAGAATGGGCCGGTGACGGATTCCGGTTCGTTCACGTTCGCGGGCATTGAGGACACGTATTTCGCGGCTGTGTTCCTACCGAAAGACAACCGCTCCATTCGCATCCGCACGGTCAGCGACACGGTGGCGGGTGTCGAGAACGCGAAGGAAGAGCCGCACGTAGGCGCCGCGGTCGGTGGCGACGGACGTAATCAGTTCGCACTCTTTGTCGGCCCGAAAGACGTTGACCTGTTGCGGCGGGTGGATCCCAAGCTGGAGCAGGTGGTGGATTTCGGCTGGTTCTCCATCCTGGCGAAACCGATCTTTGTGGCCATGCAGTGGCTGAACACGAACTACCTGCACAACTACGGCTGGTCGATCGTGGTGCTTACTATCGTGATCAACTTCCTGCTGCTGCCGTTGAAGCTTTCGGGCATGAAGTCGATGCGGAAGATGTCATCGCTGCAACCGCAGATCCAGGCCATCAACGAGAAGTACAAGAATGTCGGCATTCGAGATCCGCGGAAGGCCGAACAGAACCAGGAAGTGATGGATCTGTACAAGAAGCACGGTGTAAATCCGCTGGGCGCAGGCTGTTTACCGCTGCTGCTGCAGATCCCCTTCTTTTTTGCGTTCTACAAAGTGCTGAGCGTTGCCATCGAAATGCGGGGCGCAAACTGGCTCTGGGTAACTGACCTGTCGCAGCCGGAAACGATCGCCATTCGGGTTTTGCCTATCCTGATGGTAGCGACGCAGTTCATCCTTCAAAAGATGACGCCGCCGACCCCGGGGGCTGATCCCGCACAGCAGAAGATGATGATGTTCATGCCCCTGATGATGGGCGTCTTCTTCTACACCGCCATTAGTGGATTGGTATTATACTGGTTGACATCAAACGTAGTTCAGTTGGTACAGCAGTGGTTCATCAACAGGATGATGCCGTTAACACCGGCGCCTGTTGAGACCAAGGCTGCGCCCGTGAAACGAAGTCCCAGGAAGTAGCGTGGAAGCCAAAAAATACACGGTTGGCACTACCGGTCCTAGAATCGATGCCTTTCTTCGTTCGGTTGCGACGAAAGGCGGCTTCCAATTCAGATGGGTGATCGAGGCAGCAGAGCCGATTCATGCCGACATCGAAAACCCGGACGTGGTCGTGCGATTCACCGGTCCCGACGTGGACCTGCTACTTGCCAACAAAGCCGAACTGCTCCTTGCCCTGGAGCAGTTGACGATGGAAATGCTGCGCATGACGCAGTACGAGCACTCGCTGCTGCAGTTCGATGCGAATGATTACCGCGCGCTTCGCATCGAAGAGCTTCGTCTCGGCGCGCTGACCGCTGCGGAGAAAGTGAAGAAGAGCCATCTGCCCTTCCACTTCAGCCCCATGACGAGCCGGGAGCGCCGCATCATTCACTTGACGCTTCGGAATGACTCGGCGGTTCGCAGCGAGAGCGCGGGAGTGGGACCCCATCGCCAGGTAGTGTTGTATCCGGCCGACATGCCATCCGCGCCGGCGGGCGCTCCGCCTCCATTCCGTCCCCGCGGCCGTCGCCGCTAGTTTGCAGCTTCACGACACAATTGTCGCCATTTCCACTCCTGCTGGACGCGCCGGTATCGGTGTAGTCCGCCTGTCAGGCTCTGATGCGCGGAGCATCGCTCAGCAGATTCTTCGGTTTTCGGAACAGCATCAATGGAAGCCTTGGACCGCCGGTTTGGCAACGCTCGTCGACGACAGCGAACAGCCGGTGGATCGGGTAGTCACCACCTTCTACGCCGCGCCTAAATCCTACACGGCTGAAGATGTGATTGAGATTGCCTGCCATGGGTCGCCGGTCGTGCTGCGGTACTGCGTGGAGCGGGCGGTGCTTGCCGGCGCGCGCCCAGCCGAGCCGGGGGAATTTAC
>DASQDN010000563.1:0-2754 GCA_035634155.1 Bryobacteraceae bacterium
TTGTCGCCGGTGTCGCGGCGATATGATTTCGTGTTCGACACCGGCATCGCGACCGCTTCCCACACGCCCTCGGGCTGATACGGCTTTACCGAAGCTCCCCCGATTTTGTCGACGAGAAGACCGCTGGCCGCGAGCGCCGAATCGCGAACCATCTCGGCATCCATGCGGAACCGCGGGCCACGGGAGAGCAGCCGATTATCAGGGTCCTTCTGCAACTTCAAGGGCGTGCTCGCCGCCGACTGCCGGTACGTGGCGCTCGTCACCATTAACCGGAAGAGCTTCTTCACATCCCATCCAGACTCGCGAAACTCTATCGCTAGCCAGTCAAGAAGTTCCGGATGCGATGGCGCTTCGCCTTGCGAGCCGAAGTCCTCTGCCGTCTTCACCAGGCCTGTGCCGAACACCTCCTGCCAGAACCGGTTCACCGTCACTCGAGACATCAACGGGTTGGTTTCGTCCACCAGCCACTGCGCTAATCCCAGCCGGTTCTTCGGAAGGGCGTCGGGCATCGCGGGCAGCGCGTAGGGAACTCCAGGTTCCACCTTTTCTCGCTTCTGGTCATACATGCCGCGATGCAGGATGTGAGCGAAAGGCTGGCTGTCGGCGCGCTCATGTTGAACGTGTGTCACCGTGCCGCGGCGCGCGATGGTTTCCCGCTCCTCTTCAAGCGTCCGCATCTCATCGACGACATTCAGGAAATCCCCATATTCGCGATTCACGAAGTAGAACTGCAGCGCGTCGCGGTCTTCGGAGGACAACGCGGAAGTGTCCTTCGTTCGAGCGGAGTCCACGACAGGCCACAACTTGGCAAGCCGGATTTCTTCCTCCCGGAGCGCACGCGTAACCAAGCGCAGATCGGCAATTGCGCCCCCGCTGAACGTCTTCCGGCGCCCGTCCGACGCGATGCGGAGCGGAGCATAGGTGCGGAACTCACCGCGAAGGTTCGGCTGGTCCGATCGGCCCTCCATTAAAACCGGCTTGCCGTCCACGTACAGCGCGAACCCTCGTGGATCCCGGCTGCCGTCATAGGTAAACGCGATGTGATACCACTTGCCTGCGGTGAGCCGGTGGTCAATGCCGGTGCGGATCGAATAACTCTTGTTCAACGCCGCCACACGCAAAGTCGGCCGCCGACCATTCAACTCCAAAGCCCATCCTCGGAAGCGGCTCTCCGGGTCCGTTTGGCTGGCGATCACGTAGGACTCTTCGCCTTTGGGAACCTGGATCCAGGCAGCGATCGTGAAAGCCTTATCCGCGGAGAAGGAATCGACATTGGGGAACTCGAACGAAGCTCGCCCTGCCAAGGCCAGCGCCTTGCGTCCGGCCAATGGGCCGTCTATCAGGGTTGCGCCCATCGGCATCTCTACTTTGAATGGTTGATTCTTGAACGAGAACGCAGCCTCATCGGCAACGTTCAACGCCATCACTTCATCGGCCCGATCCACAGGGCTCGCGATCCTTCGACGAGGCTCGTCATCCAACCACTTGGCGAAGTCAGCGCCGGATTCATTGCGCACCTTCTCCGCACGCTCCAGCAGATCCGCCATCTCACGCTTCAACTGTTCCCACCGCGGCTTGTCTTCGGCGGAAGGAATCGTCATCACCGGCGGCGGGTCCGATATGTTTCCGTCGAGGGCATTCTGCGTGGTGTTGCGGAAGAATGCTGCCATCGCATAGAAGTCTTTCTGCGCAATCGGATCGAACTTATGATCGTGGCAAGTCGCGCAGCCGACTGTGAGACCTAAGAACACCGTTCCGGTAGTGTCGACACGATCCTTGGCATAGATCGCCTCCACTTCCTCGACGATCACTCCACCTTCGTTTGTGGTGACGTTGCAGCGATGAAATCCGGTCGCGATCAACTGCTCGGGTGTGGGATTGGGAAGCAGGTCACCCGCGATTTGCTCGATCGTAAACCGATCGAATGGCATGTTGCGATTGAAAGCCTGGATCACCCAATCGCGATACGGCCACATGGCGCGGAAGTTATCAATGTGCAGTCCATGCGTGTCGGCGTATCGAGCCGCATCGAGCCAATATCGAGCGCGATGCTCACCCCATTGCTCGGACGCAAGCAACCGGTCCACCACCTTCTCGTACGCGTTCGGGCTGCGGTCTGCCACGAAAGCCTCTACGTCTTCCGGCTTCGGCGGCAGTCCGGTGATATCGAGTGTGACTCGACGGATCAACGCGCGCCGGTCGGCGGGAGCGGCCGGGGTGAGAGCCTGAGCTTCGAGTTTCGCCAGAATGAACTGATCCACCGGGTTGCGCACCCACGCCTTGGCCACCACCGGCGGAAGCTTCGGGCGCGCGGGCGCCGCAAAGGACCAGTGCTCCTTCCAAGAGGCGCCTTCGGCCACCCAGCGCTTTAAAGTGTCCACTTGCTTCAAGCTAAGCGTTTTGTGCGACGACACAGGCGGCATGCGGCGCGCTGCGTCCGCGTGCGTCACGCGTTGGATGAGCAGGCTGGCGTCGGGTTTCCCCGGAACGATCGGATTGCCGGCTTTGCGCTCGGCGAAAGCGCCTTCGCGTGTATCCAGGCGTAAGCCGGCCATACGAGTGGCTTTGTCCGGACCATGGCAATGGAAGCAGGCATCCGAAAGGATCGGACGTACCTCACGTTGAAAGTCGACACCGGCTGCGATCATGGCAGCGGGCAGGAAGGCGAAGGCAAGAAGGATACGCAACGGACCCACTCTCCCGAGTCCCTACAGTCTAACCGAACTGCGCCAGCTTATTCGCGGCGATTCATCA
>DASQDN010000564.1:0-2235 GCA_035634155.1 Bryobacteraceae bacterium
GAACCCGAAAGGCTGGAAGCGCGAAGGGCCAGATGCAAATCGATCCGGCGCATATGACTCAAACCTGACATCAACCACTAAGGCTGTACGTCTGGTCATCCAACAGTCTAAACTGGAGTCTACACAACGCATTGTTTAAGAGATCGACGCCTTGCGGTTGATGCGGCCCGTACGCGATCCGTTCTGATTTCGCTGCGAGGTACTGCCTCAGGGGTTGCGATCAGCGCCGCTGCGAAAATGCTGCTGACCAAGTGACACCTGAAACTATGGCGAGTAGTCACTCGCGATGACGGTGAATATTAGTGCAAGCAAGAAAGCCTTCGGGTGACATGACGCGAGTCACCATCGTTGTGCCATGCTACAACGAAGCGCATCGATTACCGAGGCAAACGTTCCTGGACTTCATAGTCGCGTCCGATGGAGTTACCTTCGTCTTTGTGGATGACGGCAGCCAGGATGCAACGCTAACTGCACTCGAAGAGATTTCCCGTGCTCACCCGAACCGAGTACACGTACTGCGCCAGGAGCGCAACGCAGGCAAAGGCGAGGCCGTTCGACAAGGACTCCTACACGCTTTGCGACGGAACGAATCCGACTTAATCGGATTCTGGGATGCCGATTTAGCTACTCCCTTGGACGCCGTGTTCGATCTCCGCCAGGTATTGATAGACCGTCCCGACATACAGATGGTCTTCGGATCGAGGGTTAGGCTCCTCGGACGCGAGGTACAGCGACGGGCCATTCGTCACTATTTGGGTCGCGTCTTTGCCACCGTTGTTTCGGTCCTGCTCCGGTTGCCCATCTATGACACTCAGTGCGGCGCAAAACTCTTTCGCGTAACACCGGAATTGCAACGCGTTCTCGGTGACCCGTTCTGTTCTCGCTGGGTGTTCGATGTGGAGTTGCTGGCGCGCTTCATTCAACTTCACAAAGGAAATGTGGAAGTGGTCCGTCGCGCGGTTTACGAATACCCTCTGCACGTGTGGAACGACGTAGCTGGCTCAAAGGTGCGACCGACAGACTTCCTGCGGGCTTTTCGTGATGTAATGAAGATCAACCGCAGATACCTGACCTCGGCCAATCGCGAATGGCCTCACAGGAGCAGCACCGAGGATTAACAAATCGCGCGCTCGCTCGCCCGCAAGACTACTTCTGAAGCCGGACACG
Source organism: Bryobacteraceae bacterium (assembly GCA_035634155.1). Lineage (GTDB taxonomy): Bacteria > Acidobacteriota > Terriglobia > Bryobacterales > Bryobacteraceae > DASQDN01. The sequence goes on from DASQDN010000564.1 coordinate 1,168, forward strand.
CAGCCGGACATCCAAACCGCGGCCTCTCACTCCACCCGCAAAGCAAGCAAAGGATCCACCCGTGTCGCCCGCCACGCCGGCGCCGTCATCGCCAGCAAAGCAATACCCAGAATCAAACCCGTCACCACAACGAACGTCACCGGATCGGTGGCGCCCACACCATACAACTGCGTCGTAAGAAAGCGAGTCACCATCAGAGCGCCTGCAACTCCGCCTGCCACCCCGATCAGAGTCAGCCGGAAACCCTGCCGGACAATCATGTAAAGGATGCCCTTCCGCGTGCATCCGACCGCTAGACGGAGGCCAATCTCATACGTCCGCTGGCTCACCCAGTACGACATCAACCCGTAAACGCCAACCGCCGCCAGCAGCATCGCCGAGCCCGCGAAACTCAGAAACACCAACACCGTCGACCGCGCCTCTGCCGTCGACCGCCCCACCGCATCGGTCAACACCTCGGCCGAACTCACCGGAGCATCGGCATTCTCCCGCCGAACCAACGCCTCGATCTCACGCAGCGTGTCGCCATCGGCCGAGTTCACCTTCGCCAGCAGCGTCATCGCCGCGGGAACATTGCCGCTCGTATCTAACGTCTGCGAATGTGGCATGTACATCGCGCCAATCATTCCATCCGGCAGTTCCCGATCCAGGCGGAAATGCTTCACTCCGCGAACCACGCCCACCACCTTGCGCCATTCCGGACTACCCGACGGACGCACATGCTTACCAATTGGATCCTGCGCCGGAAAGACCCGCCGGGCAGCCGCCACATCCAGGATTGCCACCGGCTCGGAAGACTTCATGTCCGCATCGCTAAAATAGCGCCCTGCCACCAAAGGAATGTTCAAAAGCTCCAGGTAACCCGAGCTCACAGATCCGAACCACAACAGCGGAGCCGGATTATCTGCCGTCTTCGGACGCAACTCTATGTCTACGGGAACTGAGGAGACCACGCCGTCGAGCGGCACCGAATTAGCCACCTCTGCATCCATCACCTCCGGCAGACTCGACACACGCTGCAGCAGCCGCTGATATCGCGCGACACAGGCCTCTGGCGGCATGCACTCT
>DASQDN010000565.1:0-2313 GCA_035634155.1 Bryobacteraceae bacterium
CACTCGTGAGCAGGCGGCGGACGAGCAGAATCTCGAGCTGCTGGATGACGCAAGCTGCGTGTTCTTCACTGGCGGCGATCAGTTGAAGATTACGATGAAGCTCGGGGGCACCCAGCTCTACGACCGCATTCGCGATCTCTACAAGCGGCGTGGAGCCTTGATCGCCGGTACCAGCGCCGGAGCCGCGGCCATGGGGCAGGTGATGCTGATGTCGCCTGACTTGACCGGCGTTGAACGCCACAAGTTGCGTCAGGCGTTCATCATGGCCAAGGGCCTGTCGCTAATTCGTGATCTCGTGATCGATCAGCACTTTGCCCAGCGTGCGCGCATCGAGCGGCTTCTCGGCGCCATCGCTGAAAACCCCGGAGGCCTAGGCGTCGGAATTGACGAAGATACGGCCATTATCGTCGACTACCAACATTTCGACGTGGTCGGCTCGGGAGCCGTATACGTTGCAGATGGCAGCGGCATCAGCTTCACGAACGTGTCGGAGCGTCCCGCCGATAGCACCTTGTGCCTGTTCGACGTTCGGCTCCACGTTCTTGCCCATGGGACGTCGTTCGACATGGCGAGTAGGCGTCCCCACAAATCCGCTTTTCCTCCGGGCTGATCCGACCGCGCCACCCCTTTTTTCGAGGGTCGTGTTCTCACCGTGTCGGATTTTTCTCCCAGGTCCCGATTTGTTCTGCAGATTTCACGAAATAATCACCGAAGATTTTCGGTAATATTCGTGCGCTGTAAGTGTACGCCGCGCTACAATAAAACCTCCTTCGCGGCCCAGGCTGAGCCCTACGCTGGCAGCCCTCGGCACCAGTCAGCGAACGCCCGTGGGGAGATGGAGTGTGTATGAAAGTGTTCTCTTCTGGAATCGCGGCGCTTCTGTTTGTCTTCGGAACATTGGAAGCTCGCACGATCGGAATCAATGTGCTGTTAAGTGCCGCGCCAACCGGCTCTGTCCTTCAGGACTTGGCCCGGCACGGAACCGTAGTAAAGACATTCGGCGATATCAAGGCGGTCTCGATGCGGGCCGACTCGAGCGATCTCCGCACAATCCGGGCAAAGCCGTACGTCGTCAGCGCCAACCAGGATGTTGAGCGCAAGGGATCGCCGCTGGACACCGTGCCAGTGGCTGACTTCACGGGCGGACTCAATACGTGGAATCTCGATGCGGTAAACGTCACCAACTTCGGTGGTGGGCGGACCGTCGCTGAAACTGGCCGGGGCGTTTATGTTGCCGTTCTTGACACAGGCCTGCACGACTCCTGGAGGCAGTATTTCCCAGAGCAGCGCATCGCGGGAAACTACGCAAAAGCATTTCGCGGTGGTGGCGGAGAGGCTGGCAACGTCTCCGAACCTACGAACATGTGGGAGCATGACCAGAACGGGCACGGCACGCACGTTACCAGCACAGTCCTTGGATTCTCGCTTCGTGGTACCCCGGTCGGCGGTGTCGCACCTCAGGCGACAGTCATTCCGGTAAAAGTCCTGGGTCAGAACGGCTCCGGATGGTCTTCCGTGATCGCTGAAGGGATCGTCTACATCGCCAACCTCAAGAGGGGGCCACTCGCCGGATCGCCGGTGGTGATCAATATGAGCCTCGGTGGCCCGGAACTTGATGCTGTTGAGCAGGCAGCCATCGACTACGCTATTGCGCAAGGGGTGATCATTGTAGCGGCCGCGGGAAATGAGGGAGCGGCCGGAATGTCATATCCGGGAGCCTATGCCCCAGTAATTTCGGTAGCTGCTTCCGGCTGGACGGGGCAGTGGTCGAAGGCAAACTGGTGGAACACAGCGGACGTCCCGGAGCCCACCCGCGCCGCCGACGCGTATATCGCCGACTTTTCGAGCCGCGCTCGTGCAGGTCAGGATCTGGATATCGCGGCTCCAGGCTCATGGGTTGTTGGACCGTATCAGGTCAATAGCGGTCAAACGTCCTACTACTACAACAGCGGGACATCAATGGCATCGCCCCACGTGGCAGGCATCGTCGCGCTCATGGCTCAGAAGGACCCAAGCCTCAGCGCTTTTCGCGCCGAGATGATTCTCGAGGACTCAGCCATCCCGCTCACTGCCGGATGCCGTACGATCATGGACCCCGACGTTGGATCCATGCAGATCTGCTGGGGCTCCGACGCGACGGGTCGCGGTCTTGCAACGGCCGACGCGGCTTTGAAGAAACTAGGCCGCTAGACCACCTGGCATGGTTGTTCCGATGAACGGGTCCGGAGCGGTTCCGTACCGCTCCGGACACTCCCCCCTCTACGGGAACGTAGGCGGTACGGGGAAGTTCAAGTCGATCTGCGCCTGAGCTTG
>DASQDN010000566.1:0-5953 GCA_035634155.1 Bryobacteraceae bacterium
GCATCGCTGTTGTCATTATCCGGTTTGATGCCGCGCTGTTCTCGGTATATCCACCAAAACAGCCGTTCACGCCGCTGTTCGATTTATTTTTGAAGGTCTAAGTTGCTGAAAGGACAGCAACGTCTATGAGGATGAGCGAACCAGAACGCGTCAATTGCTTGGAAGCGGCTTTTATCCTGAAATCGGCATGAATCGCTTAATACGACAGGTCGCGAAGAACTCGTCTGTCACGCCGGCGCAAGCGGCGGACAGCGTAAACAAGGTAGTGCACCGGGTACTGCAGCAACTGAAGAACGGAAAGCAGGCGCCGTTACCCGGCGTGGGCGTGCTTACGCCAGGTCCAACGACACAGTTCATCGAGGAGGTACAAGGCGATGTCGCAGCTTCACGAAATAGTCGGCAACGCCGCTAAAGAATGCCTAGCCCGCGGGGTTGATGTTGAACTCGACGGGCTCGGTGTGTTCCGGCGTGTCGGCACAGGGGTGACGTTTGTTCCCACCAGCGGGCCTCGCATCTTCATTGCTTATGTAGTCGAAGACTACCAACATGCGGCGCGGCTTTACTCCACCCTGGCTGCAGCGGGGTTCAATCCGTGGCTGGACCGGAAAAAACTGCTCGCCGGACAGGATTGGGGTCGCTGCATCGAGCGCGCGATCGATACATGCGACTTCTTCATCCCGTGTTTCTCGCCGCGGTCTGTCCGCAAGCGTGGGCAGTTTCCGTACGAAATACGGTACGCGCTTCGGACTGCCGACCGGATGCCTTTGGATGACATCTTTGTGCTTCCGGTGCGCTTCGGAGCGTGTGAGGTGCCGCGGCGTATTGCATGGCAAACGCAATACGAAGATCTGCTCCCGGATTGGGAGGACGGCTCGGCACGGCTGATTGAGTCGATTCGGTACGAATGGGAGAAGCGAAAGGCTAGGACTTCTGATTGAGGCGCCTCTTCACCGCGCTTGCATTCTTCCCGTCGGGCTCAATTTCCAGGTACTTGGTCCAGGCTTCGCGCGCGGCCTTTGTGTCGCCGAGTTTCGCGTGGGTCTCGCCAAGGCGGTACCAGCCCTCGGCCGAATTCGGATCCCACTTGATGGACTCTTCGTACCGGCGTAGGGCGGCCTTGTAGGAGCCTTTCTTGAAGTAGAAGTTCCCGACCCGGATTTCTTTGGTGGCCTGGAGAGGATTGAGGACGTACTCGTTCTTGGGCAGGAGGGCGACGTCCTCTTCAGGCGGTTCCTGCTCGGCGGATTGCGGCAGGGCGACAGAAGAAAGAGACACGAGTAGTACTAACCAGCGTAGACGTGTCACACTAGTAGTATATCGTTGCACGCAGGTGTGGTGTTTACGCGCCTGAGCCCAGCCCGCTGTTGTAAATGGACCCTCGCGAAGAACTCCGGCATAAGGTTTCTCAACTACCTACATCGCCTGGGGTGTACCTGTACAAGGATGCCCACGGGAAGATTATCTATGTAGGAAAGGCGAAGAGCCTTCGTGCGCGCGTCCGGAGCTACTTCAATGAAGACCGGCTGGCGGACGTTAAGACCGGCACCCTGATTGCAGAAGCGCGCGACGTCGACATCATCGAAGTCGACAACAACAAAGAGGCGCTGGCGCTCGAAAACAATCTCATCAAGCAGTACAAGCCCAGGTACAACGTCCTGCTGCGCGATGACAAGACGTACCCATACATCAAAGTGACAGGCGAGAAGTTTCCTCGCGTTTACGTGACGCGCCGGCTTCGCAAGGACGGTGGTTCGTATTACGGCCCGTACTTCCCAGGCAACCTTGCACACCGCCTTGTGCACTTCATACATCGCTTCTTTCAGGTGCCTTCGTGCTCGGTCGACTTCACCCGCACCCACAAAGCGCCGTGTTTGCAATATCACCTGCATCGATGCCTCGGGCCTTGTGTGGAAGGCCTCGTGACCAGTGACGAGTACGCGCAGGCCGTGCGGAATCTGCGAATGTTCCTGGATGGACGGCATCGGGACCTGACGGCCACATTGCGCCGGCAGATGGAAGAAGCCGCCGAGAACATGCGCTTTGAGGAGGCGGGCAACCTCCGAGATCTGATCTCCACGGTGGAGGAGATGGAGCAGAAGCAAAAGATGGCGGCTGCGGAAGGCGACGATGCGGATATTTTTGCCTTCTACGCTGAGCCGCCGCTGATTGCCGTGAACCTGTTCCACATGCGTAACGGGCACATCGTCGATCGCCGGGAGTTCTTCTGGGAAGACCGGCTCGATTGGGATCCTCCGGAGTTCTTTGCCGCGCTTTTGAAGCAGGTGTACCTTAACCAGCCCTATATTCCGGGGCTGATTCACGTTCCGGTCGCGTTTGAGGATATGGAGGATTTGGAGGACGTGCTTTCAGAGCGCCGGGGACGTCGCGTCGAAATCCATACGCCACAGCGCGGCCAGAAGAAAGCCATGCTGGCGCTCGCCGAAACCAATGCCAAGCATAGCTTCGACGCCCGGTTCCGGGTGATGAAGCCGTCGATGCAGACCATCCAGGAGACTCTACAGGATTTACTCTCACTGCCCGAGCCGCCGCGTCGGATCGAGTGCTTCGATATTTCGCACATTCAGGGTACCGACAAGGTGGCGAGCATGGTCGTCTGGGAAGACGGCAAGATGAAGAAGGCCGACTACCGCAAGTTCGTCATCCGGACGGTGGTGGGAAATGACGACTTCGCTTCCATGCGGGAAGTAGTCACGCGCCGATATACCCGGCTGCAAGAGGAAGGCCAGCCGTTTCCGAGCGTGGTGTTGATTGATGGCGGCATCGGGCAATTGCACGCGGCGCAGGATGCTTTGGAAGCGATCGGGGTTATCAATCAGCCGGTGGCGTCGATCGCCAAGCGCGAGGAATGGATTTACGTCCTCGGCCAGGAAAACGAACCCATTGTGCTCGACCGGTTTTCACCGGTGCTGCACCTCATCCAGCAGATCCGGGATGAAGCGCACCGCTTTGCGGTGACGTTCCACCGTACCCGGCGGAACGCGGCGCGGATGACGTCGGAATTGCGAGACATTCCGGGCGTCGGGGCAAAGACGCTCACTAAGCTGCTGCGGGAGTTTGGCAGTCTGGAGCGGGTGAAGGAAGCTCCGGAAACCGAGTTGGCTCGGATCGTCGGGCCCGCCCAGGCCCGGCGTGTCCGCGACCACTTCCATCCCGCGGCTGCCGCCGGACTCAACATTCTGTGACGCAACCCGGGGGCGAGGGCCGCGCGTCTAACGCATAGTCCCTGCTTCTCGTCAGACTAGACTGGTTCTCAGCATCTTACGCAGAGGAGAGACACATATCTCGATGTTCTCCAGAAATCTAAGGCTGCTCTTCCTGGCCGCCGCCTCCCTAGTGCTTCACGCGCAGAATCTGCAGGACTTCGAAAAGCGGGTGACGGAGTTCACGCTGCCGAATGGCATGCGATGGATCGTGCTGGAGCGGCATGAAGCGCCGGTGGTTGCTTTCAACGCCTTCGTGAACGCGGGGGCGGTCGATGACCCCGCAGGGCAAAGCAGCATGGCTCACATGTTCGAGCACATGATCGGCAAAGGGACCAAGACAGTCGGGACTAAGAACTGGCCCGCCGAGCAGAAAGCCTTGCAGAGGGTGGAGCAGGTTTACGACCGTCTCGAAGAGGAACAGCGTAAGGGCAAGCGTGCCGACGCCGCCAAACTGAAGCAGTTGGAAGCGGAACTGAAGGACGCGATCGAGTCGGCCAACAGCTACGTGGAGCCGAACGAGTTCACGCGCGTGATCGACGAGCAGGGCGGTGTCGGGTTCAATGCCGGGACCGCGCAGGACTATACGACGTACTTCTACAGCCTGCCGGCGAATAAGACCGAGCTGTGGTTCCTGCTGACATCTGAATGGTTCCGGCGGCCGGTGTTCCGCGAGTTTTACAAGGAGCGCGATGTGGTTCGCGAGGAACGGCGCATGCGCGTGGAGTCGAGCACGCAGGGCAAACTGCTGGAACTGCTGATGGCCACGTCTTTCATGGCGCATCCGTATCGCAATTTCATAGGTTGGGCGAGTGAGATCGAGAGCTTGCGGGCGAAGGATGCCGATGCGTTTTATCAGAAGTACTACGCCCCCGGGAACGTGACCATGGCGGTAGTCGGTGACGTCAAGCCGGCCGATATCCGGCGCATGGCGGAGAAGTACTTCGGGTCGATTCCGGCCCGTGCTCTGCCTCCTCCGGTGAGTGCGGTCGAGCCGGCGCAGGAAGGCGAAAAGCGCGCGGTTCTGGAAACCGCCAGCCAGCCATTTGTGATTCTCGGCTATAAGCGCCCCAATCAGAATCACGCCGATGATCCGGTGTTCGATGTGGTGTCAGCGATCCTGTCCAGCGGTCGCACCGGGCTGCTCTACAAGGAGTTGGTGCGGGATAAGCGGATCGCGCTGGGAGCGCAGGCCATCGCCGGCTTCCCCTCTGGCAAGTACGACAACTTGTTCGTCTTGTTCGATGTTCCGGCCGCGGGACATACGACCGAGGAGAACGAGAAGGCGATGCTCGAAATTGTGGAGCGCCTGAAGCGCGAAAAGGTCGATGACGCCACCTTGACGCGCGTGAAGACGAAGGTTCGCGCGGGGCTCATTCGGCAACTCGACAGCAATACCGGCTTGGCTTCCCAGTTGCCTTTTTATTCGGTAATGTACGGCGATTGGCGTGTGATGTTCACGGGACTGGCGGATATCGAGAAGGTAACGGCAGACGATGTGCAGCGAGTGGTGAAGCAGTACTTCACGGATGACAACCGGACCGTAGTCTGGACGGTGAAGCCCACGACTGAGGAGGTGGCGAAGTGAAGCTCGCCTTTTTGATGGTTTCAGTTGCTGTCGCTTGCCTGGCTCAGCCGGGTGGCCCAGCGCCTGCCGCTCCGAAAGCTCCGGCTAAAGGCCAGATCACCTCACGCGTGGACGCGACCGCTCCGTCGTACAAGACCTTGAAATTCGGGCCGCCTCCTGAGTTGAAGTTGCCCGAAATCCCCTCGTTTACGCTGCCGAACGGGATGAAGGTGTTCCTCCTTGAGAATCATGAGCTTCCGCTCATAAATGGGTTCGTTTTGGTGAGAACGGGCAACCTTTTCGATCCCAAGGACAAGATCGGGCTGGCGGAACTGACCGGCACGGTGATGCGCAGCGGAGGAACTAAGTCCAAGACAGGCGAGCAGTTAGACGAGCAGCTCGAGAATATAGCCGCGTCCGTGGAGACCGGCATCGGAGAGACCAGCGGTCGCGTCGGCTTCAGCGCGTTGAAGGAGAACGTCGATGAGGTGCTGGCGGTCTTCCAGGATGTTCTCACGAACCCCGAGTTCCGGGAGAACAAGCTGGAGCTTGCCAAATCCCAGGTTCGCAGCGGGATCTCGCGACGGAACGATGAGGCGTCCGACATCTTGAGTCGCTCGTTTGCGGAGATCGTGTACGGTCGAGACAATCCGTACGGTTGGCGAATGGAGTACGAGCACATCGACCGCATCCAACGGGAAGACCTGGTGGGCTTCTACCGCCGGTACTTCTTCCCTGCGAACATGATCCTGGCCGTGCAAGGAGACTTCTCGACCGCCGACATGCGGGCGAGCATCGAGAAGCTGTTCGGCGGATGGAACTACAAGCAGGAGGCGGTCCCGGCTTTCCCAGCCGTTTCGGCGAAGGCGGCTCCGGGCGTGTATCTTGCGCCTAAGCAGGACGTGACGCAGACCTCATTTGCGCTTGGGCATCTGGGCGGTGTGCTGAAGGATCCGAACTATGCCGCGCTATCCGTGATGTCGGACATCCTGGGCGGCGGCTTCTCCAGCCGGCTATTCCGTCAAGTTCGGACACGGCTCGGACTGGCGTATTCGGTCGGCGGAGACTATGGCGCCAACTATGGTCATCCCGGGTTGTTTCAGATCAGCGGCAGTACGAAGTCCGCGTCGACGGTGGATTCGATCCAGGCAGCGCTCGCCGAGGT
>DASQDN010000567.1:0-5415 GCA_035634155.1 Bryobacteraceae bacterium
GCCTACCGCCTTCAAAGCGCGCGAGAGTTGGTAAAGAACGGTGGCGTCGTCGGGGTTCAGTTCGGCCGCCTTCTCAAGCAGCGCGACTGCGGACTTGGCGTCGTCGCGCTGCAGCTTGGCGCGGCCGAGGTAGAAGTAAGCTCCCCAGCCGTCCGGACGAGCAGCGCGCGAGATCTCCAGGAGCGGTTCCGCTTCAGCTTCGTTGCCGATGCCGACCAACAGGGCGCCGAGGAGATATGCGGCCTCAGGATCTTTCGGCTGCTGCTTGAGTATGGTTCGAAGCTCGGTTTGGGCGGCGTCGTTCTCGCGCGCGCTGATGAGAGAGCGCGCCAACGCCAGGCACACACCGGGCAGCGCGGGATCGAGTTCGCGCGCCATACGGTATTCGCGGATTGCGTCCTCAAACAGCGTTGCGTCGTAGAAGGCTTTGCCTCGAAGTACGGCCGCCTGCGCCGGAGTCATTGCGGCTGGAAGGGAGTCGTCGAGCAACTGCCGGGCTTTGTCGCGATTGCCCAGCTTCAGGTGAGCAAGGCCGGTGGCATAGAGCACGCTTGGACTGGAGGGAAGTGTTCCGAGGAGTTCAAGAGCTTTGGCGGGTTCGTTGGTGTACACCTGCGAAGTCGCGAGTAACTCCTTGGCGCGCAGGTCGCCTGGACGCATTGTCAGGAGTCGAGCAAACAGCGGCTTGGCCGCGGCGTGGTTTTCTTCCTTCAGATGCGCGAGGCCGAGATTCAGCAGGAGTCCGGGCTCCTTAGGCGCGATCTTCAAGGCGCGAGTATACACGGCTACGGCGTCGCGCGTGCGGCCCATACGGGAGTAAATCACTCCAAGATTGCCGAGCGCTCCAATGTTGTTGGGTTGAGCTTTGAGGACGGATTGAAAGCCTTGTTCGGCGGAGGCGAGATCGCCGCGGGAAAGGGCGGAAGCGGCGCTATTGAAGGTAGTCTCTAAAGAACTATCGGCGCCCTCCGAAGAAGGCGCCGACAGGAACAACAAAATTACAACTAAGACCCACACAAGTTCAGTCTAGAACAGGAGCTTCATTCCGAGCTGAATGTTGCGAGGATCGCGAGTGCTGGTAACCGTGCCAGCCTGGCCACGGGTGGCGGTGGTGAGCACCGCGCCCGGGTTCGGGGCGTTGATGCTGGTGTTCAGGCCATCCCACTGCGTGTGGTTGAACACGTTGAAGGTTTCAAAGCGCAACTGAACGTTGACCTTTTCACCGATCCGAGTGTTCTTGAAGAGCGAGACGTCCCAGTTGTGGATGCCAGGGCCACGGAGCGTATTGCGGCCGAGGTTGCCGAGCGATCCCTGCTGCGGACGGGCGAAGGCGAAGATGTTGAAGTAGTTTTCACGAGTCGGCTCGTCCAACTTCACATCACCACCGATGTAGTCGGCGCGGACACCGCCACCCAGCGTGCCAGGATCGGCATTCGAGGTGATGGTGAACGGACGGCCGCTCCACATACGAGTGATGCCGGAAATCTGCCAGCCGTTGGCGACATACTTCAGGAACGGGTTCTCGCTATCGAAGCGCGGCAGTTCATAGACGTAGTCAACCGTCAGAACGTGGGTGCGATCGAAGCCGAGCGGGGCGTATTCACGGCGGCGATCATAGGCGTAGCCGATGGTCGCGTTATCGTCGTCGGTATCACCCATTGCCTTGGACCACGTGTAGTTCACGTTGGCGGTCAGGTTCTGGGCGAAACGGCGGCTGACACGAGTCTGCAAGCTGTGATAGTTGCTGCTTGCGCCGAACTCGTTGAACGTGATACCCGTGTACCCCTTATAGGGGCGAAGGGCGTTGTTGATGCCGTTGACACTGGCCGTCACACCAGGGGTGGTGGTGGTGCCAAGCGGGAGCGTGTTGATGTCGCGGCGATACATGAGGTGCCGGCCGATGTTACCGACGTAGGCGACGTCGAGCGAAGTACGCCCGCCGAGCTCACGCTGAATACCGAGGGACCAGGACGTGATCGTCGGGATCTGACCTTCCTTATCCCACGCGACGAGGCTCACCGGGAAACGGCTGCCGCTGGCGACCAGTGCCGGCGAGACATTGTCGATGTTGCCGGCCGAGACGGTCGGATTGTAGGTCAAAGGCGGATTGCCCTGAACGCCGAAGTTGGTGTTGTTCTGGCGAATGCGCTCGTAGAAGATGCCGCCGCCGCCACGAATGGAGGTCTTACCGTCGCCGAACGGATCCCATGCGAATCCAAGGCGAGGCGACCAGTTGTTGTAACGATGCTTGGAGAAGCCCTTCGGCACACCAGGCGCGCCTTCCATGACGATACCGTTGATCGGATCGCCGCCGGGAAGGATTCTGCCGCGAAGCAAGGCGCTCGGATTCTGCGTGTCGAGCGTGACAGCCTTGGACGGATCGTACAGGCCCGGATCGAAGTACGGAGCGAGGAACTCACCCAGTGTATAGGTAGGTCCGTAGAAGGACCAGCGCAGACCCATCTCAAGAGTGAAGTTCTTGCTTACGCGCCAGCTGTCCTGGCCGTAGAACTCATATCCATAGAAGCGGTAGTCGGAATAGAACACACCGTTCGTCTGCTGGACCGAGGTGTAGTTGCCGAGCAGCATGTTCGCAAACTGGCTGCCGGTGTCGAGCGGGTTGTCCGGGCTGGAACCGAAGTTGAAGTTCGGCGAGTCCGGTCCGTTCGGCTGCTGCTTATTGTCATTGCGATTCCACAACCCACCGAATTTGAACGTGTGGGCGTTGCGGGTCCAGGTGAAGTTATCCGTGATCGCGAAAGTCTTACCTTCGCTGAGCCACGGCGCCGCGAAGCCGCTGAAACCGCAGGACCCCACGCCGCAGTTGAAGCGGGGGAACTTGTTCTGCTGGTTGGTGTTCGGATACAGATCCTGGAACGTGAAGCCGGCCTTCGTCTTATCAAAGACATCGAGGTTCACGTCGTCGTTGAGGTCAACGACCTGCGTCAGGTGGTTGTAGGTGAAGATGAACTCGTTGGTCGTCGTCGGGGACAGCACGTTGACCAGGTTCCACGACCAGCTCGCGCCCGGCTTCTTGCGGTATTGCGGGTGGATCGGGTACGGCGAGTTGTTGAAGATGCCGAGATCTTCGTCTTCACGCTGGGAGTCATCGGCCCAACGGAAGAAGAAGTTCGCATTGGAGCTGATGTTGTAGTCGATGCGGGCAACCTTGCCGAACTTGTTCAGCTTGTAGGTTTCCTGGAAGGGATAGCGAACCTGCTCGGGGTTGGTGGGGTGCGGCGCCGCCTGGGAGCGATCGGCCGCAGCAAGAATCTTGATGAACGCCGGAGCATTGCGGCTCCATTCCGACTTCGGAATGATGTTGTTCGGGTACGGATCGCCACCGATAATGCGGTTAGAACCGTCGCGAACAACCGTCCCGGGACGGAAGATCTGCCCGTTCTGGAAGGTGGAACCCGTGATGTTGCCCGGACGCAGCAAACGGCTGAGATCGCCATTCAACAGGTCGCCGTGCGGGATGTCAACGAAGTTGCCGCCCAGAGGACGGGAGCCCAAGGTCTTCTCAAGGTTTACGAAGAAGAAGAGCTTCTTGTCGTCGCCGGCCGAGAAGTTGGGAATAATGATCGGGCCACCGAGGTTGCCGCCGAACTGGTTGAAACGGATCTTCGGAGGTTTGCCGGTGGTGTCGAAAGGCTGACGGGCATCGAAGTAATCGTTCCGGAGGAACTCATAGAGTGTTCCATGGAACGTGGAGCTTCCGCCCTTGGTGTTGATGTTGATGAGAACGCCCGGGTTGCGGCCGTACTCAGCATTGAACGTGCTGGTCTGGACCTTGAATTCGCCGACGGCGTCAAGGCTGACCTGCGTGTACTGCCCGTCGTTGGCGCCCACATCGGTATTGATGGAGCCGTCGAGGTACACATTGTTCATGCTGCCGCGCAGACCGTTGACGTTGAACTGATCTGTGTTGTTGAACGCCATACGGAAATCCGAACCGCTGTTGGAGGCGACACCGGGAAGGGTGCGCATCAGCGACTGGAAGTCACGGCCGTTCAAGCTCAGCTCGGTCACCTGCCGCGAGCTGATAACGAAGGACTTCTGAGAAGTAGAGGTTTCGACCAGAGGCACTTCGGCCGCGACCGTAATCGACTCCGAAGTTTGTCCGATCTGCATCGTGAGGGCGCCGACGTTCATGATCTGGTTGGCATCGAGCTTGAGCTCAGTGCGGTCCAGCGCCTTGAAGCCGGGAGCCTCCACCTTTACTGTGTAGCTGCCTGGTAACAGGTTGCGCAAATAGAAGGTGCCACCACGGTCAGTGGTGGTTTCACGGGCGACGTTTTGCCGCGCTTCATCTATTGCGGTGACTTTGGCATTCGGAACGGTGGCTCCCGCAGCGTCGACCAGGTTCCCTTGAATGGTACCGGTCTGCTGCGCGAGGCATACCGCCGAAAACGTGAGGGCAAGAAAAATCTGCCTCAGCGTACGTGGATTTGACATCAATGTTTCAGCACCCCTTGAGGTAGTGTTTTGATATTATCATACCCCGAGTGTCAATACCTATTCACATGATTTTGAAGCGCTTACGAGAATATTTGGGGGTAGCCGAGCCGGTAACTTGCGGGGGTTAAACGTTACGGAAAAGGGGCATCTAAAACGTGAACGTGTTGAAAAATAGGCATTACTTGTTTCCAGGCGACTGTCGCGTGCCTTACATGGCGCGGTAGTACTAAGGTCCTTCGTTTATGGCGTTGCCGCGACCTCTAACGTACTGCAAGTTACAAAGCGGATAGGGTTCTGACTCAGGCGTCCACTGACGCGTTCGATACGCCGACGGTCCGGACGATGTTCTCGAACACGGGCTGCCCCCGAAGTGGGTCCCAAACCGGGTGGACGGCGATGGCGGCGAGTTGAAGCTCTCGCTCGGCGCAGGCCTTCTCCAGTAGCCGGAGGGCCTCTTCCTGATTGCCGAATCCGAGCTGGACAATGGCGTAACACGCCCATGGAACGTAGCGCTCCGCCGCGATTGCCTCCAGCTCTTTCAAAGTGGCGGCGGCTTTATCGGGATGGCCGGCAACGGCATAGGTCTGAGCCAAGGCGCTGATCAGGGTGGGTAATTCTCCGGCCAGCGACCGCCCTTTCAGAAAGGCGGCGATTGCCTCCTCGTAGCGTCCCTGGAAGTACAGCGCACGGCCCAGAGAGGTCCATCCCTTATAGAAGAGGTGGTCGAAGTCGATCAGTTCGCGGTAGGCGCGTTCAGCTTCCTCGAATTGACGTGCCAGGAATTCCACATAGCCGAGCGATTCACGCACGATGGAAGCCAGAGGGTCGAGTTCGACAGCCAGTCGCACGGTTTTGCGCGCTTCCGCGAAGCGCCCCTGCAGGGCCAGGTAGTCCAGTCCGTACCAGTGGTAAGCGGCCGCGTAGCTGGGGTTAAGTTCGATGGCTCGGCGGAGA